>DATCCP010000050.1:0-2444 GCA_036511215.1 Candidatus Krumholzibacteriaceae bacterium | reverse complement strand
TCCTTGCGGAGCTCTTCACGTCGAAGGTCGAAAGGACGTTCGCGTATCGCGAGTACCGGATCGATGATTAGGGAAAACGAGAAGCGACGGTTCTGCCTCATTGGGCCGACCTACCCCTACCGGGGCGGAATATCGCACTACAATACCTGTCTCATCAGGGAGCTCGCGAGGCACGGCGACGTGCGCGCGATCAATTTCACGCGCCTCTATCCGGGGTTTCTCTTCCCCGGAAAAACGCAGCTCGACGAGAGCGCGGCGCCGCTCGCGGCGGAGTCGGAGCGCCTCATCGATTCGATCAATCCCTTCACGTGGATCCGGGCGGGCGTTCGCGCGGCGCGAACGTGTCCGGATCTCGTCCTCATCCAGTGGTGGCACCCCTTTTTCGCGCCCGCCATGTTCACGATCGGCGCCCTTCTCAGGATCATGCACCGCGGAAAGATCGTCTTCATCTGCCATAACGTGCTCCCGCATGAGACCTCGCGCGTCGACCGCATGCTCGCGGGGCTCGCGTTCTCCGTGGGGGACGGCTTCCTCGTCCAGTCGCGTGCAGACCGGGACAAGCTCGTGCGAATCAGGAAGAACGTTCCCGTCATCGTGCATCCGCATCCCATATACGATTTCTTCGCCACGGGGAGCCTCACTAGGGAGGCGGCGCGCGAGGCGATCGGGGAGGGGGCGGGGCCGCTCCTTCTCTTTTTCGGATACATCAGGGCCTACAAAGGGCTCACCTTTCTTCTCGAGGCGATGCCCCTCGTTCGCGCGAAGCTCCCTGCCCGGCTCCTCGTCGTCGGGGAGTTCTACGAGGCCCGCGCGGCCTACACGGCGCTCGCCGGGCGGCTCGGTCTCGCGGAGGTGGTCCGTTTCGTCGACCGCTACGTCGCGAACGAAGAGGTCGAAGCGTTCTTCGTCGCGAGCGACCTCGTTATTCTCCCGTACGTTTCGGCGACGCAGAGCGGGATCGTGCAGATCGCCCTCGCGTTCGATCGCCCGGTCGTCGTGACGGACGTTGGGGGGCTTCCCGAAGCCGTCGCGGCCGGAAAAACGGGCTTCGTCGTGCCGAGCCGTGATCCGGCGTCGCTCGCCGCCGCCATCATAAGGTTCTTCGAGGAGGGATGGGCGCCGAGGATGGCGCCGTTCTTCGCAGCCGAGAAGAAACGCTTTTCGTGGGACGCGATGGCAGGGGCGGTGGAAGAGCTCGCGCGTCTCGTCGAAACACGGTGAGGGATTGTATGGATCGCACCGTCTACGTCATCGTGCTCAACTGGAACGGGAGGAACGTCATCGGAGCGTGCCTCGCCTCGCTCGCGCGGGTCACGGAGCCGCCCATTGAGACGATCGTCGTCGACAACGCCTCGAGCGACGGCTCCGCGGAGATCGTACGGCGCGCCGCGCCCCGCGCCGAGCTCATCGTCAACGACCGCAACCTCCTGTTCGCCGAAGGGAACAACGTCGGTCTCCGGCGCGCGATCGAGCGGGGCGGCACGCGGTTTCTCCTCCTCAACAACGACACCGAAGTCGATCCGTCCTTCGCAGCGCGCATGCTCGCCGCGCTCGAGAGCGACCCGAAGGCCGGGATCGTCGGGCCGAAGATCGTCTACGACGAGGATCCGTTCCGCATCTGGTACGGCGGGGGCGGTTTCTACCCGTTGGTCTGGATTCCGAAGCACGATTTGCTCCGCAAGGTCGAGGGGACCTTCCCCGAGCGCGGCGGCGAGACGCGCTGGGTCTCGGGCTGCGCGATGCTCGTGAGAAAAGAGGTCATCGACGCGATCGGCCTCCTCGATCCGTCGTACACGATCTACTGCGAGGACGTCGATTTCTGCCTCAGGGCGGTTCGGGCCGGTTGGAAGTGCCTCTACGAGCCTCGCGCCCGCGTGCGGCACAAGGTGAGCTCCTCGAGCGGCGGCGGCATGACGGCCTTCAAGCTCGAGAACAGGATCGTAAGCACTTTCAAGCTGTTCGCGCGCTTCAAGCCCCTCTGGTGGAGAATCCTCATGGCGCCCGTGCAGGGAGCCGGATTCGTGCTGCTCGCGCTCGCGCTCGCCGCGAGCGGCCGCTTCGCCCTGCTGCGCGGCGCGCTTCGGGGAGCGTCCCGCATCGCCCGCGGGGGATGATTCTCTAAGACAAGCAGTTTTGGGGGTTTGCTCGAACGGGCGAAAGATGGTAAACTTATGAAACAACTCGATGGAGGTTCTGTTTGAAAAAGGAAGCACCCTCGCCGAAACACGCTCTCGGCTTCGATCTCCTCGAGCGTCTCGAGTCGGCGGCTCCATGGCGGCGCGCTCTCCTCGTCGTCGCGATTCTCGTCGTCCTCCTGTGCGCCCTGATGCCGGACATCGTTTTCCAGAACAAGGTGTTCCTCGTTCCCGATGCGCAGGCTCCCATGAGCTTCGCCGCGGTGGGGGAGAAGGCGCTCGGAGAGGGCACGTATCCTCTCTGGAATC
>DATCCP010000049.1:0-3138 GCA_036511215.1 Candidatus Krumholzibacteriaceae bacterium | reverse complement strand
ATCCCCGTCGTCCATTTCTCGCATAACGTGGAAGCGATGATCTGGCGGCGCCACGTCGAGAATGAGCGCAATCCCTTCAAGCGGGTGGTATTCATGCGGGAGCGCGATCGCGTCGAACGGTTCGAACGGGAGGTGATCGGGACGTACGCGTTCACGATCGCCGTTTCCGAGAAAGACTGCGAGTATTTCAGGCGTGTCTACGGGGCTTCACGCGTTGGATCGATCCGGACGGGGGTTGATACGGAATTCTATGCTCCGCGGGGCGCCGCCGAGACGGCGGGCTCGATTCTCTTCCTCGGATCGATGGACTGGATGCCCAATATCGATGCGGTTCAGTATTTCGTCCGGAATATCTATCCCTTCGTGAAGAGCGAGGTTCCCGATGCGAGTCTCTCCGTCGTCGGACGGAGCCCCGATGCCTCGGTAACCGCGCTCGGTGACGGCGATCCGTCGATCGTCGTGACCGGCACCGTCCCCGATACGCGGGTCTACGTCGATCGCTCGGCCGTCGCGGTCGTGCCGATGCGGATCGGCGGCGGCACGAGAATAAAGATCTATGAGATGATGGCGATGGCAAAGACGGTCGTCTCGACCTCGATCGGCGCCGAAGGCTTGCACTACGCCGATGGAGAGAATATTCTGATCGCGGACGAGCCTCGTGAATTCGCGAAACTCGTGATCAAGGCGCTGCGCGAAAAGGAATGGCGCGCCTCGATCGGAATGAACGCGAGGAACTTTGTCGCGTCCCGATGCTCATGGGAAGCGGTTGCGGAGCAGTTTGTCGGCCTGCTCGCTCACTTGAAAGAAAGGTAGCGAACAATGAGAATCAGCGTCATGGGTCTCGGATACGTCGGCTGCGTGTCCGCCGCGTGCCTGGCGAACGGGGGGCACGAGGTCGTCGGGGTCGATGTCAATCCGCTCAAGGTGGATCTGATACGCGGCGGGGCTGCGCCCATCATCGAGGAGGGGATCGGCGAGATCATCCGGGCGAACGTGAGCAAGGGCAGCTTGCGGGTGACCACCGATGCGGCCGCCGCGATCGCCGAGACCGACATCTCCGTCGTCTGCGTCGGAACGCCGAGCAAACCGAACGGAAGCCTTGAGCTCTCGTACATCGAGAAGGTGTGCGCGGAGATCGGCGCGGCGATAGGCGCAAAGGGCGCACGGCACCTCGTCGTCATCCGGAGCACGATCCTTCCCGGGACCATGAGGCAGGTCGTGATTCCCGCGATCGAGGGGAAGAGCGGTCTCAAGGCGGGATCGGGTTTCGGCATCTGCTTCAATCCCGAATTCTTGCGGGAAGGCACCTCCGTCGAGGACTACTACAACCCGCCGAAGATCGTCGTCGGGAGCGAGGCGCATGACGACGCGGTTCGCGTTCGGGAGATGTACGGGGGAATCGAGGCGCCGACGATCCTGACGAGCCTCGAGGTCGCCGAGATGGTGAAATACGTGGACAACTCGTTTCATGCGCTGAAGGTGACCTTCGCGAACGAGATCGGTAACATCTGCAAAGAGCTCGGCATCGATAGCCACACGGTCATGGATATTTTCTGCAGCGACAGGAAGCTGAACCTGTCGCCCTACTATCTGAAACCTGGATTCGCCTTCGGCGGCTCGTGTCTTCCCAAGGATCTGCGCGCGCTCACGTACAAGGCGAATGCGCTCGATCTCAAAGCGCCCGTCCTCGCCTCCATTCTCGATAGCAACGAGTATCAGATCAGGCGCGGCCTCCAGATGATCCTGAACAAGGGCAAGAAGAACGTCGGAGTGCTCGGTTTCAGCTTTAAAGCGGGCACGGACGATCTCCGTGAAAGCCCGATCGTGATGCTCATCGAGTCGCTTATCGGCAAAGGGTACAAACTCAAGGTCTACGACACAAACGTCAACCTCGCGAAGCTCTTCGGCGCGAACAAGGAGTATATCGAGAAACACATCGAGCATATCTCGAATCTCATGACGACGAGCATCGAGGAGCTCGTCTCGTTCGCCGACATCATCGTGATCGGAAACAAATCGGACGAATTCAAGAAGGTCCTCGCGATGCTCACCGAGCGCCACGACGTCATCGATCTCGTGCGGATCGAGAAAGACGTGAAGACGAGGGCGCGATATGAAGGGTTGTGCTGGTAACATGGGCTTCGCCGACCGGCTGCGGACCATCACGCCGCACGAAGTCGCGTTCAGGCTCGCCGAGGGAACGAGGTTCGCGCGGGAGCGCGCCGAGACGGCGCGCGGCACGAGACCGACGGTGGAGCGGCCGGGCCGGACCGACGCGGTCCTGCCCCGGGTACTCTTCGGCGCGCTCGCGGAACGGGATGTCGCGCGGCGGCTCTGGATCGAGCTGTTTCCGGAATCGGCGCGGGAGGCGGTGTCCTTGGCCGAGGGCATCTGCGAGAACAGGATTCCCCTTTTTTCCGACGTCGTCGAATTCGGAAAAGGAATCGACTGGAATCTCGAGTACCGCTCGCTCAAGCGCGCGCCGCTCCGGTTCTACCGCGATCTTCACGGCATCGAGTCGCGCGATGTCGGGGACGCGAAGAACATCTGGGAGCTCAATCGGCACAATTTCTTCCTGCACTGCGCGAAGGCATACCTCGCGACGGGAGAGAGGCGCTACTACGAGAAGTGGAGGGAGATGCTTCTCTCCTGGATCGAGCGCAATCCCTACAACGTCGGGATCAACTGGGAGAGCAGCATCGAGCTCGCGATCAGGGCGATCAATTGGATGTGGTCGAGCTGGTTCTTCATCGACGAACTCGAGAAGGATCGGGACGCGGCGGAACGCCTGCGCGAGTCCATCGTGCTCCACGCGCTCCACATCGACCGCCACCTCTCCCGCTACTTCAGCCCGAACACGCATCTCACCGCAGAGGCGCTCGGGCTCGTCTATGTCGGCACATGCTTTCCGGGGGTGAAAGAGGCGCCGCGATGGGTATCCCGCGGCCTCGCGATCCTCGATGCCGAGCTCGATCGGCAGGTTCTCGACGACGGCGGCTATTTCGAGATGGCGACCTACTACCATAAGTACACGATCGACTTCTATCTCCATTACCTCCTGCTCACGGGCGATCGCGCGAAATGGTCCCCGCGCGCGGCATCGAAGATAAAGAAACTTGTGAAGCATCTCATGCTCGT
>DATCCP010000048.1:0-4523 GCA_036511215.1 Candidatus Krumholzibacteriaceae bacterium | reverse complement strand
GTCACGAACGGTCGATGGAGGGACCAGCTCGTTCCGTACTCCGGGCGCATCTCGTAGAGGATGTCCGGGTATCGGTCGATATGCGCCCCGTGGTAGATCTCCTCCCGGCGCCGCGCCCAGAGAAAAACATTCTTTCCCTTTGCATCCTTCGCATCGAGGAGAATCGCGACGATCCTCGAGCGCAGGCTCTCGTAATCGATCCCTTCCCGCTCGCACCTCGTCTTCGAGACGTCGATTCCTCCGAACGGGTTGTTTCCCCCGAACTCGGAAGCCGTCGCGAGATTATCCGAGCGCTCCGTCATGAAGTCGCCCTTCTTGAGCTTCCGCGTCCACGGGAGGATGCGCGCGACGCGGTAGGAGATATCCTCGAGATCGAGGCGGTGAAGGGTCTCGAGCGCGGCGTTCTTCGCCCGGTCGACGTGGTAGCGCGGACTCAGAAATCTCGGTCCCCGGATCCGGCTCACGAGGAGCCCCTTCTCGAGGAGGAGCTGATTCACGTTGAAATGGAGCGTGGGCCGCATCCCGTGTCCGTGGTCGCTCACGATGAACGTGAGAGCGCCGGCACCGGCGCTCCGCACGAGCCTGCCGACGCAGTCGTCGAGAAAGCGATGAAAATCCTCGATCACATCCGCATGGGAGTTCCGGCGCGGATGCGTCGGGTCGCTCGCGTCATAGTAGCGCCAGAAGAAATGGAAGATGCGGTCGAGCGTGAGCAGCGGCACGAAGGAGAGGTCCCAGGGCTCGTTCTCGAGGAGCTTCACGGTGAAATCAACGATTGCCTGTGTCTCGGCCTTGCTCTTGTCCGCGAAGGAGCGGAGCTCGCCCTTATCCGGAAAATCGACGATGCCGCCGAGCGGAGGGAGCGTGTAGCGCGCGCGGAGACTCTCCGGCGTGATGCCGGCCTCTCCCGAGATGAACACCGGGCCGCTCGCCACCCCGTTCACGCTCCACGGGGGGTAGGCGAGCAGGGGATTGACGACGATGACCTTTTTTCCGAGCGCGCTCGCCGCGTCCCAGAATGTTCTCCCGCGGAAGGCCGCGGTATCGACGGCGAACTGTTTGACGCCTTTCTTGAAGTAATCGATGCTTTCGAGGATGCCGTGTTCGCTCGGATCGAGTCCGGTGAAGATGCTCACCCAGGACGGGATGCTATCCGGGGGGAATATTGAATCCATCGGTCCTGCGAAGCCCGATCGCGCGATCTCGCGAAGGTTGGGAAGATCCGCCAAGAGCGGCTCCAGCACCTGCCAATCCATGCCGTCGATTCCGATGACGAGTACCCTGCTCACACTTGTGCACCTCTTCCATGCCCCGCCCCGGATGCGATGCGGTGCTCGCGCTAGGGGGACGTGAAATTCCAGATAGCGCTCGCGACCGATTCGACGGAGGAGCCGCCATCGACGACCGGTGCGTTCAGGATACGCGCGAGGCTCGTGTAGTAGGGGCGCCTGTCGGCTAGGTAAGCGGCCGGTGTGCCGTCCGACTTGCGCGCGGCGCCGGTGGCCGGGTCGATGTCGATGAATACGACAACGGCCGGTTTCGGGAAAAGCGAGAGCAACCGGTGTTCCATGAGATCCGCGAGCTCGAGCGGCGGGACGGAAAAATTGATCGCGATGTCGACGAGGGTGTCATAGACGTAGCGGTCGCAGAGAACGGTAGTACCTTTCAGCCGGTGGGCGAGGAGCCTCGCGCGGACCTGCGCCGCGTATTCTCCCCAGGCCATGACGTGCCGGACGGAGCGCTTCCAGCCGCTTCTCATCTTCCGCCGTTTCGCGTCGGTGAATCCGCGATAATCCCTTTCCTTCACCCGCTCCTGCGCCTTGAGGTAGCGCCGCGCGAGGGCGATGAACATGGCGCTCACCGCCGGTCTCCAGCGATTCCAGACCGCCTCGGCCGGTATTCCTTCCGCGCGGAGCCGCTCGGCGAGGAGAAGCGTCTGGGTCGTCTTTCCCGAGCCGTCGAGCCCGCTCAGGACGATGAGCCTTGCGTCTGGAGTCGCCGTCTCGTTGAAGGGGCCTTTCACCGGACGTTTCCCTCCCTCGATTCCTCGGCGAGCGAGCGCATCCGGGGGTAGAGGTGCGTGCGAAACACCATCTCCCAGGACAGATCCTTGACCTTCGCGGCGGTCTCCGTGCGCGACTGCCGTATCGTGGCGAGCCGCCCGGCGATTTCCGAGATGCGGTCGTAGTAGTGAAATCCGTTCCCCTCGCGGATCGTTTCGGGGAGCCCTCCGAACCGGGTCGTAATGACGGGGAGGTTGCAGGCGCATGCCTCGATCACGGAGAGGGGAAACTCGATCGCGCCCACGGGGCTATTCACGGGGAAGAGGTACGCGTCGGATGCCTGGTAGAGCTCGTGCACGTCGTGAAGGTACTCGTCAATGACGATGATGCCCGCCATGCGGAGACGATGCGCCCATGCGGGGTCGATCGCGCCCGCCTTGACGACGGGTTGAATGTCCGGTCCCCAGTCATGGTAGCGCAGGAGCACCTCGAGATTGCGGCTCTCCTTGACGTGCCCGACGTGGAGCAGGATGAACCTGCCGGGGGGAAGATTGTACTTGCTCTTGAGCCTCGAGCGCACTTCAGGGCTCACTGGCCTGAAGAGCCGGTCGTCGTAGCCCGGCATGATGAATCCGGTTTCGATGCCGAGCCGCTCGAGCCTCTCCCGGAAGGCCTTGACGGGACTGAGGACGAGGTCGGGCCGTACGAAGAGCGAGAGAAGCCGGTTCATTCCCCCGACCATCCGTTCCTGAAGGCCGATAACGATGACCGGGGATTTCGCGAGCTGCCTGAGGATCCCCCCGCGGGCGAGGCCGAACGGGGTGAGGCCCGACATCGGAACGTAGAGGACGACGTCGAACCGTTCGGCGCTCGTGAGCCGGAGGAGTGTTTTCGTCGCCAGCGTCTTGAGGGAGAGCGCCCTGAACGAGCGGATATCGGGATCCACGTCCCCAACCGCGTGAACGGCAGTCAGTTCCCCCTCGCGGTGGAGGAAGCGGCACAGGTGCATCAGGAATACGAGCGTCCCCTCGCGGGGCCTGTTTGTGATCTCTTCCGAAGCCAGGAGTATTTTCATGCGTATTTCAAAAAAGCGTTGGGAATTCGTCTCTTCTGATCTGCCATTATGATGATTTTTCCCTGCCTCGACAACGAAAATCGGGCCCGGCACAGCGGAATGTGGAAGGAAATTTGCAAGGATAGTGCACACCGCAAAATATAGGGTAGAATAGATTGCGGAAAGATGATATACTGTATCCACTTGGGCAAAGGGTTAAACAAGGTTGTGCAACATGGCGAGTAAGATCCCGTTCATCGACCTCCAGACAAGCACGCGTGAAATAAGAAAAGAGATCGACGATGCGGTAAGGCGCGTCCTGGACAGCACCGCGTTCATACTCGGGCCTGAGCTCGAGTCGTTCGAGGCGGAGTTCGCTAAATACTGCGAGGTGCCGTATTGCGCGGGCGTGCATTCCGGCACGGCCGCACTGCATCTGGCGCTCCTCGGCTACGGTATCGGGCCCGGAGATGAAGTGATCACCGTGCCCAACACCTTTATCGCGACAATCGAGGCGATCGCGATGACGGGCGCCCGCCCCGTCTTCGTGGACGTTCGCGGGGATACCGCGCTCATCGATGTCGAGAAGCTGAGCGCGGCGATCACGCCCCGGACGAAGGCTATCATTCCCGTTCACCTGTTCGGTCAGACGTGCGACATGGATCCTCTCATGGAGCTCGCGAAGAAACGCGGTATCGTCGTCATCGAGGACGCCTGTCAGGCGCACGGGTCAGCGTACAAGGGACGCCGCGCCGGTTCCCTCGGACACGCGGCCGCGTTCTCCTTCTATCCGAGCAAGAACCTCGGAGCCTTTGGCGAGGGCGGGGCGATAACGACCGGGGATCCGAAGGTACTCGAGAGGGCGAAAGCGCTCAGGCACCACGCGCAGTTCACGCGAAACGTTCACCAAGAGCTCGGTTTCAACTACCGTCTCGATTCACTCCAGGCGGCGATTCTCAGGGTCAAGCTCGGCCGCCTCGACGAATGGAACGAGAAGCGGAGAGCCGCCGCGAAGCGATACATCGACAATCTCAAGGGAACGCGTTTCTGGCTGCCGGTGGAGGTTGCCGGCTGCCGGCACGTGTACCATCTGTTCCCGATCGGGTGCCCGGACAAAAAGGCGGTCACGAAGGCGCTGACCGATGCGAATATCGGGTGGGGCGAGCACTATCCGATCCCGGCACATCTTCAGCCGGCGTTTTCTCATCTGGGAAAGGCCGAGGGAAGCTATCCCGTGGCGGAGAAACTTATGCGAGAAAGCGTGTCGCTCCCGATGTTCCCCGGTCTCGAATCGCAGGATGTCGACCGCGTGAGCGAGGTGCTCCGGGAGGTAGACCGGTCGGTCTAGGAGATTTGACAAGGAGGGGGATATAGGCGAAACAGGTATCGACATGGCAGAGGGTCTAGAGGCGGAAAGGCGTAATGAGAAAGCAATCCATGGCCCTGGACAGCACGCAGAAGTTTCA
>DATCCP010000047.1:0-2379 GCA_036511215.1 Candidatus Krumholzibacteriaceae bacterium | reverse complement strand
ATATTGTGCCCGCACCCGACAGGTCGTTAGACGGCTTGTTGCCGGGGAATATCCAGGAACAACCGGGAACGGAGGGGAATGCGGAGTCCCGAGCAACCTACGAATGCCGTTTCCGAAACGGCTCCTTCCTGTTGCGCGGGCGGAAGATAACCGCTATATTACGCTCGTTAGTTTGGCAAGGGACTTTCAAGGAGAAACAATCCTTTACCAAATATGGATCGCGAAAGCCGGTTCTATTGTCCCTGGGGACCACATCCAACGACCTCTCCCACAAGCAGCATCTCTTACACCGCAGCAAGAAACGCTCGGCGCAGATCTGCGTCCGGCATCCGGTCGATAGAACACCGAGGATCCCCCATGAAAATCCTGCTCATTAGCCCGCCGGCCGGCATCTCGTATGCCACGATCGGCATAAGCCGCCCCCCGCTCGGTCTCGCCTACATCGCGGCGGTCGCGAGAACCGACCACGAGGTGCGAATCGTAGATTTTAACGTGGAGCAGAAAAACTGGAAGAAGTTTCCCTACGGCGCATTCGACGTCGTCGGCATCTCGGTCGATACGTCGCGCTACCACGTCTCTCTCAAGATCGCCGAGCGCGCCAAAGCCCAGGGCGCCACGGTGGTGATGGGCGGACCGCACGTAAGTTTCATGGACGAGGAGGCGCTCAGGAGCGGCGCCGCGGACTACGTCGTACGCAACGAGGGGGAATACTCCTTCCTCTCGCTCGTCGACTATCTGTCCGGCAGGCGGCCGTTCGGTGAAGTGCGCGGCGTCTCCTGTTTCGTCAACGGCGTCTGCACGAGAACCCCCGACGCTCCCTTTATTCAGGATCTCGACTCCATGCCGTTTCCGGCGCGGGATCTCCTGTCCCTCGACCGGTACCGGGAAAAGATGAACGGGCGGGCGACGACCACGCTGGCGACCTCGCGCGGATGCCCGTTCAACTGCCATTTCTGCTCATCGTCGCAATTCTTCGGCGTCCGGTGGAGAGCCCGCTCGGCCGAGAACGTCATCGAGGAGATGGAGCCCCTGTACGAAAAGCATAAGTACCGGGCGCTCTCGTTCGTCGAGGACAACTTCACCTTCAGCCCCGAGCGCGCGGTCGCGATCGCCGAGAAGATCATCGCGAAAGGTTGGGATTTAAAATGGGGCGCCTGGTCGCGCGTCGACACGATCGTGAAGCACCCCGACATGGTGCGGACGATGGCGAAAGCCGGCTTCACGTGGACCTTCGTCGGATTCGAGAGCGGCAGCCAGGAAGTGCTGGACGAATACGGCAAGAAGGCGGTCGTTCAGGACGCCTTGCGCGCCATGAGAATTCTCAAGCAAAACGGCGTCAGCGTGACGGGGAGCTTTATCCTCGGCGCTCCGACCGAAACGAAGGGCATGATGAAGGAGACCGTGCGCTTCGCGAAAGCGCTCAATCCCCATCGTGTTCAATTCACGATTCTGACGCCCTTTCCGGGCACGAAGCTGTACGAAGCGGTGCGCAACCGGCTTCTCACGAAAGACTGGCGGCGCTACACGGGAACCTGCCCGACCATACGGCTCGATCACCTGTCGTCGGGCGAGATGAAAAGACAGCTCGTCGGCGCGTACTTCTCGTTCTACGCGCGCGTGAAGCAGGCGCTGGCAAACATGCCCTATTTTGCGAAGGTCATCCCAAGCTCCTTCAACCTGCTGGCGTACCGGCTGGCCGTCGTGTGCAAGGTCGTGTTTGTAACAACCACATTCAATATATTCAAGAAACTCATAAGAGGTTAGCAGCGAAGTGAATCAAGCCAAAGGTAGTTTCTTCGGACTCGGCATCGCACCAGGCCTTCTCGCGGTGCTGGATACGCTCAAGTTCACCATCCCGACACCCATCCAGGATAAGGCGATACCGATCGCGATCGCGGGCACGGACGTCGTCGGGGTCGCGCAGACCGGAACCGGCAAGACGCTCGCGTTCGGCATTCCCATGGTCCAGCGCCTCGCCCAGGGAAAGGGCAGGGGACTCGTGCTCGTGCCCACCCGCGAGCTCGCCAACCAGATCAACGAGGATCTCGTGAAGTTCGTCCGCGCGTTCAAGCTCCGGACCGTGGTCGTGATCGGCGGCGAATCGATGGGCCGCCAGATCGGACAGTTGAAGGAACAACCGCACATCATCATCGCGACCCCCGGACGCCTCAACGATCTTATCGAGCAGCGCAAGGTCCGGCTCGCCGACATCAGCATCCTGGTGCTCGATGAGGCCGATCGCATGCTCGATATGGGCTTCCTCCCCCAGATCGAGCGCATCATCAAGCTCATCCCGAAAAAGAGGCAGACCATGCTCTTCTCGGCCACCATGCATCCGAGCGTCCTGAGGATCGCGTCCAGCCACATGCATCTGCCGAT
>DATCCP010000046.1:0-5075 GCA_036511215.1 Candidatus Krumholzibacteriaceae bacterium | reverse complement strand
AGATTCCATTAGCTGCTGATCGTGCACGCGGTGAAGTACGCGGGTGGCGCCGATGGGGACCCCGACCGCGCGCAGCGTAAGCGAGCACGGGCGGGGTAATCGGCGACAGGACCCGCGCGGCGGGGCCGGCACCCGGGGACCCGCGCGGCGCTACTTCACGGCCCCCGCGATCGCGGGGTCGAGGTCCTTGAACTTCGCGAGCCAGGCCACGCGCTCCGCTCGCAGCGACTCGAGAAGCGCCGCGAGGTCCGCCGGCGCGTAGTAGCGCCCGAGGTCGTATCGTGCGAGGTCGAGCCCCGGTATCGCGACGGGCACCTCGTATCCCCAGTACTCGTCTCTCCTCCACTCGACGCGCGAACGCGCGATCTCGCGGATGACCGCGGCTGAATCCTGGATGCGGATCTTCTGACCGGAGAGCACGGCGACCTCGACGAGGCCGGCCTCCGCCGCGTCATACGTCCCGGCATCGAGCCCCTCGAGAATCGCCTTGAGATCGTTCTTCGCCCGGACGCGCTTGCCCCCGACCGCGACCTCGTAGAGCACCGAGGCGATCTTGAACGAGGCCTTCTCGCCGCTCGCGAGAGAGATCTCGGTCGTCGTGCCGGTGTCCGCGTGTTTCGCTCCGCCGAGGTAGCCGCGAAGCTTCGCGACGGCGCCCGGCGAGGCGAGCGGCTCCGTGCTCCGGTCGACGCTCCGGCCCCCGAAGCCTCCCGTATTGAGGAGGAAGCACTGGACCTTCGGGTTCTTCTTGATGATCCGGTAGAAGATGTTCCCTTCCTCGCCCTCGGAGCCCACGATGAACGGGTTCGTCCCAACCTCGCGCACGGACTGCCCCGCCTTCGTCGGGTCGGCGGCCGAGGTGATGATCGACTCGCCGAGCATGAAGAACGCGGCGGCCTGCTCGGGGTTGAGCCGCGCGGCCGGCGGCACGATCGTCTCGCGCCGCGTGATGAAGAAAATGAGATCGACGTGGTCGAGATCGATCCGCGTATCGGTGAAATCGAGCTCGTGCCTCACGACGATGCCGCGTCCGTTGAGGCATTGCCCCCCCGAGCCGAAGGGATGGTCGTAGCGGAAGAAATCGACGTCGAGCGTTTTGGGGTCGGTGTAGACGTTCTCGAGAACGGCGGACGGGCTGATCGCGCCCGCGTAGAGGAGCGGCTGCCCCTCGGGCTCGAGCCCCTCCGTCTTGATGTAGGCGTTGTCCTCGGTGCCGAAGGCGGCGCCGTCCTCGGTCATGACGAAGAAATCGTCCTGGCGGATAATGACCGTCTCGCCCTGCTTCGGATCGAGCCAGAAGTGATGCACCGAGAGAGTGGTCTTCCCCGTGCCGCTGAGTCCAAAGAACAGGGCACCCTTGTCCTCGAGCTTCTTCGCGCCGGCGTCGAAGGCGCGAATCACCTTGCCGCCCGCGTGAACGCCGAGCCCGCCGCCGTTACCCTCCTTGAACCGCACCTTCTCGAGGTACATCGCCATGCGGAGGTGCCCCTTCTTTATCTCGCCGAAATAATCCGTACCGAGCACGAAGGTCACGCGGTTCACCGCGTCGACGAGAATGACGCGCGGCTGGAGATCGAGCTTCTTCGCAACGTCCCCCCACTCGGGCACCATGATGAGAACCTGGCCGGGATCCTTTTCCTCCTCGGTCGCCGGAAGATCGAATATGAGCTTGTTCCACATGACGAGGAGCCGCGCGAACTGTCCCGTCACGATCGTGCGGCAGTGGTGGGCGTGCGCCGGATGGAGCCCCATCTGCTTGTCCATGACGAGGAGCTGAACACCGGAGGTCACGAGGTAGTCGGCCGCCGCCTGCAGAATCTTCTTCTGCCGCTCGTCGGGATTTCCGAAGAACACCTCGGTGACCGCGGCGGAACGGTTCGTCACCCTCGATATGAACGACGGATTCCGATACTTCGTGAGAACGTCCGGCGTGCCGCGCGCTCCGAGCGTCGTGGGATCCTTGAGCGCGAGGTTGTTGATGACCTCGCGATTCCGCACGAGCCGGTGGCCGTCGCGGCCGGCCGTAGTGATCTTCGCGGCGAGGTCCTTGGTGAAGGTCGACGCATAGGCGCCCATTAACTCCTCGGTTCCCATAGGATCTGGTGTTCTCCCTTCAGGTTATGGCCGCCGGGGCCTGAGCTGGCGCACCGTATCGATGACCGTCCCGTCCCTGAATTCGATGAGGGCCACGATGCGGTCTTCGAAATCGGGCTTGGCCGGCTCCCCCGTCATTCCGATCGCGATTGTATGGAGCTCGGCGATTGACTTGACGGGGAGCGAGCTCCCCTTGAGGCGCTCGAGAATGTCGGGCCGCTTCGGATTCACGGCGACGCCGCGCTCCGTCACGACCACGTCGATCATCTCGCCGGGCGCCGTCACGGTCGTCACGCGCTCGACGATGATCGGCACGCGTCCGCGGACGAGCGGCGCCGTGATCATCGTCACGCGTCCGTCGCATGCGTCCATGAAACCGCCGATGCCATGGAGAAGCCAGCCGTCGGAATGAGTGTTCACGTTCACGTTGAAATCGAGGTCGACTTCGGTCGCGCCGAGTATCGACGCCGTGACCATCGCCGCGAAGTTCCCCTTCATGTGATAGTTGTACGACGTGAACGGGTCCGTCTCGATGTGCCGCGGATTGTCGCGCAGAGAGGCGACCCCCGCCGTATCGAACGCCTGCCCGTCGAGAATGTACCCGATGAGCCCCTCCTTGAGGAGGCCGCAGAGAAGCTCGTTCGAGCCGCCTCTCGCGAAGGCGGCCTTGACCTTTCTCGCGCGCATGATCTCGGCGAGGTACTGGACGAACGCGAGCGAGACGCCTCCCGCCCCCGCCTGGAACGAGAAATTCGGCTCGTCGAGGAGTCCCGCGTCCCGCACGAAATCCGCTGCGAGCTTCGCGATGAGCTGGCGCGTCGGGCTCCGCGTGATCTTCGTCGTGCCCGAGACGATCTTCTCCGGGTCGCCGAGCTTCTCGACGACGCATACGTGGTCGACATTCCCGCCACGGATGACCCACGGGTGGACGGGGAACGGCAGGAGATTGTCCGTCACGACCACGACCTTGTCCGCATAGAGCGAATCGGCCGTCGCGAAGCCGAGCGGCCCGCAGGCCGACGGCCCCGAGAGCCCGTTCGCGTTCCCGAAGGCGTCTGCCGCCGGCGCCGCGATGAAGGCGACATCGAGGTGAAGGTCGCCGTCCTGAATCGCCCGGGCGCGCCCGCCGTGCGAGCGGAGTACGCATGCCTTCTTCATTCTGCCGAGAGAGCACGCGCGGCCGATCGGGCCGTTCATCGAGCCCTCGATATGCGAGATGACACCGCGCTGGATGTGCCCGACGAGCGGCTCGTGCACGGGGAAGAGCGCGGACGGCGCGAAGACGAGGTCCTTGAGCCCGCGCGCGGCGAGCCTGTCGGCGACCGCGTTCACGAGGAAGTCCCCGTCCCTCAGGTGATGGTGAAATGAAATGGTCATGCCGCTCTTGATTTCGCACGCGTCGATCGCCTCGTCGAGGCTCGCGCGGAGCTTGTTCTCGTAGTCGGCGGCCGCGCGAATCGGCGGGCCGACTTTCCGTCCCGCGCCGTGGTCGGCCCAGGCGCCCGCGAAGGGACGAAGCGCGCGGCCGTCGATCTCGTCGGGCACCATTCTCCCGACCGCGTTCTTGATCATCTTCACGCCCCACCACCCTCCTTCTTCGGTTTGATGAGGCCGAGGGATTCGGCGAGCTTCAATATCTTCCTCGCGCGCGCCTCGATCGGCGCGTCGATCATCTTGCTCCCGAGGGCCGCCACGCCGCTCCCCTTCGCGCGGGCCTTCTCGATGGCCGCGATCACCTTCTGCGCGTACTCGATCCGCTCGGGCGTAGGGGCGAACACCTTGTGTATCGGCTCGATCTGCCCCGGATGGATGACGCCCTTCCCCTCGAAGCCGAGGGCGATCGCCTCCTTCGTGCTCTCGATGAGCCCCGCCGTGTCACGAATGTCGGAGAACACCGTATCGAGCGCCTGCACGCCCGCCGCCTTGGCCGCGAGAACGATGAGCCCCCGCGAGACGAAGCTTTCTCTGCCCTCTTTCGTCCGCTCGACGCCGAGGTCGGCGGACAGATCCTCCGCTCCCCAGCACACGGCGACGACGCGCTCGCTCGCGCGCGCGATCTCGTAGGCGTTGAGCACTCCGCGGGCCGTCTCGATGAGCGGCATGAAGAGAATCTTGTGCTCGAAGCCGTGCCTCTTCTCGAGCGCCGCGACGAGCGCCTCGACGTCCGCGACGTCCTTCGCCTCGTTGCACTTCGGGATGACGAGCATGTCGGGCCCCGCGGGGACGATCATCTCGATGTCGGCCTTGCCGTACTCGGTCTCGAGCGGGTTGATGCGAACGAGCTTCTCCGCCTCGCCGAAATCCACCGCGAGCAGCGTGTTGCGCACGAGCACGCGCGCCGAGTCCTTCTCCGCGGGCGCGACTGCATCCTCGAGGTCGAGAATGATCTCGTCGGCGCCGAAGAGCCCCGCATTGAGCATCAGATCGGGATTGTTGCCGGGAAGATAGAGCCGCGTGCGTCTGAGCCTCTCGCGCCTCGGGGCGCGAATCGGCGCCGCGCGCTCCGGGAGCACGCCGGGCTCCTTGACCTTCTGGAGTCTCCGCACGGCGGCCTCCACCCGCGCCTTGATGACGAAGTCGAGGGCGCCGAGATCCTCGGTGACGACCTCGGCGTTCTTCACCCCGAGCTCGCCGAGCGTTCCCTCGATGGCGCTCTTGATCTTGTCGCCGAAGAGGTCCTGCACGGAGCTCTTGAGCTGCACGGAGACGCCGCCCGACTCCTTCTTTCTCAGGATGAGAAAGATGTCGCTTTTCTGCTCTGTCCTTCCGACCTGCGTTTCATTCAATTCAGCCATGGCTCACTTCCATTGATGAGACAAATAACCTTAGCAGAATGTACCGTTTTTGGGGGATTTTGTCAAAAGGGGAGAATGGCGGGGCGCCGGGCGGCGCCCCGCCCCCGAAGCCGCGTGCGCTACTTGAATTTGCCGAACACGACGTCGAGCATGAGATGTTAACGCAACAGCACCATCTTCTTCGAG
>DATCCP010000045.1:0-4104 GCA_036511215.1 Candidatus Krumholzibacteriaceae bacterium | reverse complement strand
CGAGCTCGCGCTCCTCGGGTATCCCGTGACGGTATTCGAGGCGAAGGATGCACCGGGCGGCATGATGAACCTTATCCCCGAGCTCCGGCTCCCCCGCGGGGTCGTCACGCGTGAGGTCCGCGCGATCCTCGACATGGGAATCGAGCTCGTCACGGGGACGCGGTTCGGCGCCGATGTCACCTGGAAAGAGCTCAAACGCCGCGGGTACCGTGCGCTCATCGTCGGCACGGGCGCATGGCGTCCGGCCTGGAAATGGGGAATGACGGGGGTCAAAGGCGTCATGCACGCGGTGGATTTCCTTCAGAATGCCGCGCTCGAGATCGAGGATACAAACGTTGTCGTCGCGGGAGACGGCGTGATGGCGCTCGATTGCGCCCGCACCGCCGTCAGGCTCGGCGCCAAGAGCGCGACGCTCATCATAGGAAGGAGCCGCGAGCTCGCTCCCGTTCAGGGGGACGATCTCGCCGAGGCGGAACGCGAGGGAGTGAAGATTTTTTTCCTCGCGCGGCCTTCGCGGCTCGTGATCAAGAAGGGAAAAGTCGCCGGGATCAGGTGCGTGAAGCTCAGGGAGCGGCCGGCGGACGCAACGGGAAGGCGCGAGACGGTGGAAATATCCGGCAGCGAGTTCACGGGAGACGCGGATGCCTTCGTCGATGCATACGGGCGTGGGATCGACGCGAGAGGCTTCGCGTCGGACCTCCGTCTCGAAATGTCGGGGGTCGGCACCGCCGACATCGATCCCGGGACGTCCGGCACCGGCGCGAAAGGCGTCTTCGCGGCGGGGGATCTCGTTACCGGTCCCCGCAGCGTCGTCGAGGCGGTCGCGTCCGGCCAGAAGGCCGCCTACGGGGTGCATGGGTTCCTGAGCGGCGAGACGATGCGGTCGCCGTTCGACCTCACGATCGATGAGGGCGTAGCGCGCCGCGAGTTCACCCTCGAGATCGCGCCCGGGACACGGAAGGCTCGCGCGGCGATGCCGCTCGAGAATGCGAGGGGCCGCAGAAAGAACTTCAGCGAAGTCGAGAGGGGCCTCTCCGCCCAGGCCGCCCGGCGCGAGGCCGCACGGTGTCTCCGCTGCGGACCATGCGGTGAGTGCGAGACTTGCGTCGACATCTGTGAGAAAAAGGACGTTCTGCTGCGGGTGGGGGATGATTTCGCCGTCGACGTGCACGCGGGGCGCGAGTTCTGGTCGCGCACGCCGGGGCGCCTCATCCTCGAGCTCGGCGAGAGTAGCGTCGAGGCGGGAGCGGTCCGGACAATCTGCGCCGTGCGGGAAGAGCTCTGCACGGGCTGCGGAAGGTGTCAGGAGGTCTGCGGGTACAAAGCGGTGCAGGTGGAGACGCGGCCGGGCGGGCGCTTCATCGCGCACGTCGACGAGATCGCCTGCAAGGGCTGCGGGACCTGCGTCGCCGTGTGCCCGACGGGCGCAATCGATCAGAGCAACTTCGAGGAGGCCCTCCTCATGAGGAGACTCGCGGGCGTCGTACCGGCCCGGACGAAGGTGCTCTTCGTCTGCCACTGGGCGCGCCCCGCGCGGCTCGATTTCCCGGAGGACGTTCTCGTCGTCGAGACGATGTGCGCGGGACGGCTCGCGCCGTCTCTCATCGTGGAGGCGGCGCTCCGCGGTAGCCCGGATGTGCTCGTCGCCGGTTGCAGCGAGGCGGATTGCCACTATGGATTCGGGAGAAGGACCGGAGGGCGCGCGGTCGAGCAGGCGAGGACGCATCTGCGCCTGTTCGGATTCAGGCCCGAGATCGTGACGGAGATTGCAACGAGTCCCGAGGAGTTCGCGCTCGCGGTGGGCGCGTGGCTATGGAAGTCGAAATGAACGCTGCCGAGATCATCGCGAAGCATCGCATCGAGGACTGCACGAGATGCAGGAATGAATGCGCCGTCGTGTGCCCGGTATACCGGCACTACGGGGCGAGTCATCCGCAGGAGCTCGCGCATCTGTTCCTGAAAGGAGGCGCCGCCGCCGCCCATGCCCATCGCCTCATCTGGACCTGCGTGACATGCGGGGCGTGCACCGAGGCGTGCCCGTTCAAGGTCGCTTTCGCCGATTTTGTCCGGGAGCTGAGAGTGGGCCGAACGGATTACGCCCCGGTTTTCGGCGGGCTCCTGCACGAGTACGCAAGGATACAGGCGGGAAGAATCGCGGGTCTCCCCGGGGGCGCAGGGGCTTCGAAACACGGCGTTCCGGCGTCGAAGGACCGGCTCGCCTGGATCGACGGCTCGCTCAGCGTCAATGCGGGGGGCGATATCCTTCTCTTTACCGGTTGTCTCGCTGCGTTCGACGCAGTCTCGGGCGGTGCCTGCGGGGAGAGCTTCGGCGGCATGGCGAAATCGGCGGTGAGGCTTCTCAACAGGCTCGATGTTTCGCCCATCGTTCTCGGGGACGAGCGCTGCTGTGGAAGGGATCTGTACGATCTCGGCGATCGGGAGAGCTTCATGGCGCTCGCGCGGCACAACCTCAAAGAGATCGAGAAATCGAAGGCGCGGGAGGTTCTCACGATCTGCCCCGAATGCGCGTTCACGTTGAAAGACACGTATTCGAAAGAGCTCGGGGGGCTGCCGTTCGAGGTGCGGCATATCACGGAGTTCCTGTCCGGCCGCCTGGGCGGGCTCCGGTTCGCAGCGGGCGCGGAGCGGTTCGCATTCCATGATCCGTGCTACCTGTGTCGCTACCTCGGCGTGGACGAGGCGCCGAGGACGCTCCTCGAGGCGCTTTCGTCGGAGAAACCGGTGGAGCTCGATCGCACGCGGAGGAGCGCTCCGTGCTGCGGGGCCGGCTCGTGGGTGAATCACGGTCCGCACACGCGCACCGCGGTCAACGAACGCCTCAAGGAAGCGCAGACCGGCGGAGCCGAGGCGCTCGTCACGGCGTGCCCGAAGTGCACCCTGCTCTATATGGAAGTCAATCCGGCCTGCTCATGGAAGCAGTCGCCGGTCGTCGTGCGAGATCTCATCACCCTCGCCGCGTCGAGGCTCGAGGAATAGCGGAGTCGTCGGAATGGCACGTGCGGCAGGCTATAGGAAGAACGCTCCGGCAGGCGGCGCC
Source organism: Candidatus Krumholzibacteriaceae bacterium (assembly GCA_036511215.1). Classification (GTDB taxonomy): domain Bacteria; phylum Krumholzibacteriota; class Krumholzibacteriia; order Krumholzibacteriales; family Krumholzibacteriaceae; genus SSS58A. Next base: position 1,046 of record DATCCP010000045.1, on the reverse strand, counting down.
CACCGCGTGCGGAGCCACCCCATTCTCTCGGTCGTCGAGCGCGCGGAAATCCCCTTCACCTTCAACGGGAAAGGGATGACAGGGTTCGAGGGAGAGGTCATCACGACGGCTCTCTTCGCCAACGGCATCCAGATCTTCGGCCGCCATCCGCGCGACGGGAGCCCCCAGGGCATCTTCTGCGCGAACGGGCAGTGCAGCCAGTGCACGGTTCTCGTCAACGGCCTTCCCGTCAAGGGGTGCATGACCGTCGTCAAACCGGGGATGGAGATCGCGAGCTGCGAGGGTCTGCCGTCGCTCCCGGCCGAGGACGCTCTGCCGGCCTTCAAGGAGATTCCGACCATCGAGACGGACGTTCTCGTGATCGGGGGCGGCCCGGCGGGCATCAATGCAGCGATCGAGCTCGGCACGCTCGGCGTGAAGACGCTCGTCGTCGACGACAAGAACGAGTTCGGCGGAAAGCTCACGCTTCAGACGCACACTTTCTTCGGTTCCCGGGATGATTGCTACGCCGGCACGAGGGGCATCGAAATCGCACGCATTCTCACGCGGGAGCTCGTGAATCTCCCGACTGTGAAAGTCATGCTCGCCACGACGGCCGTCGGGGCCTTCTACGACAAGAAGGTCGGTCTCCAGCAGGACGGCCGGTATTTCCTCGTGTCTCCGCGTGCGGTCCTTGTCGCCTGCGGCGCGCGCGAGAAGAACCTCGCCTTTCCCGGCTGCGACCTGCCGGGCGTTTACGGCGCGGGCGCCTTCCAGACGCTCCTCAATCGCGATCTCGTGATGCCGACCGAGAGGCTCTTCATCGTCGGCGGCGGGAACGTCGGCCTCATCACCGGATACCACGCGATTCAGGCGGGGATCAAGGTCGTCGGGCTCGTCGAGGCGCTCCCCTTCTGCGGCGGCTACAAGGTGCACCTCGACAAGCTCCGCCGCCTCGGCGTGCCGGTCTTCACCTCGCACACGGTAATCAGGGCGGAGGGGAAAGAAAAGCTTGAAAAGGTCACGCTGGCGGGGATAGATGCGGCGTTCAAGCCGGTCGCGGGCAC
>DATCCP010000044.1:0-4726 GCA_036511215.1 Candidatus Krumholzibacteriaceae bacterium | reverse complement strand
TGCACCTGTCGTAGGCGGCTGATGCGCCGGCGAAATCCTTCGCCGCCATGAGCGCTTCGCCGAGATTGTAGAGAACCCCCGTGACTCTCGGATCATCAGGGTACGTCGAGGCAAAGGTCTGAAACGCACGCACGGCGCCCGCATTGTCCCCCCTGCCCTGCATCAGGTAGGCGCCGAGGAGCACCGCCTCCTTCTTCTGGGCCGGCGGAGCGGACGAGGCAATCACTTGGCCCGCGGCGGCGAGCGCCGCTCTTGCGGCGGCCGTGTCCCCTTTGGAGGCGCGCTCGGACAGGTAGCGGGCCTTTTCCGTGAGCGCCCACCATCTTCCCTCACCCGCGCCGTAGAGCTTCATGTACTCATCGATCCTGTCGAGCCGTTCGGCGAGGGTCCATTCCGACTGCCGCTCCGACAGGTACTCCCGGACGGCGCGTTCGCCCCACGCCGTGTTCGGGTATTTCTGGGATGTGTCTTTCAGTATATCGAGCCCCTTGGTCCGCTCGGCGCTCGCGTCCTCCCCGCGAGCCTTCGCCGCTCCGGCCCGCATGATGTGCGCGGTCCCGAGATAGTAGGAGCCTTTCGCGCGGAGGGAATCGGAGAGCTCCTTCGCGAGGGCTCCCTCGAGGAGCGGCATGGCGGCGTCCGCATCGCGGGCGTTCTCGATGAGAATGGCCCCGGCCTCGAGCGACCGCTGCGCCGGGCCAGCGTCCCACGCGGCGATCCGCGAGAGCCTTCTCCCGACGGCCGCGTTCCAGATGGGCCGCACGGCGAGCGCGCTCAGCCGATCCTTCGCCCGCGCCGCGAAAGGTCCCTCGGGAAACCTCGAGACGATCGTCTCGAAGCCGTGCGAGGCGCCCTCGACGTCTCCCATCTTGTCCTTGAGCTCGCTCTCGCGGTATATCGCCTCTTCGGCGGCGCTCCCGTCCCGGTCCTCGTCCGCGATGAGCCTCCAGTAGCGAATCGCCGAAAGCGTGTCGGCGAGGCGCGAGGCGGAGAGCTCGGCGAGGCGCGCGTTGAGCTTGAGCCGCTCGCCCTTGTCGACGTCTCCCATGAGCGCGAGATTGTAGAGCCGCGCGGACTCAAGGGGAGCGCCGGCCCTGTCGCGGAGCTCCGCTTCGAGGACGAGCGCGTCCCTGAGGAACGGCGAGGCGGGATGAGCGCTCCGCATCGCCTCGAGCTCCTGGACGGCCTCGCTCGTCTTCCCCGATTCCATGAGCACGCGCGCCGAGAGGAGCGCGAGCTCGCCGGTCGAATCGGGCGCGGCTTTGGCGGACTTGAGCGAGTTGATGAGCGCGAGCGCCCTGTCGGGCTTCTTCGATTTGAGCGCGGCCTCGACCGCAGCCCGCGTCACCTGCGACCTCATGTCGGAATTGGGGAACTTCTGGAGAAACCTCTCGGATTCGACGAGCACGCCGTCCGCGTTTCCCTTTTTCATCTGTATGCTGATGATCCCGAGGACCGCCTTCTCCGACAACGGATCTTCCGTGAAATCCTTCTCGACCGTGCGGAAGTAGCCCTCCGCCTTTGTGTAATCGTTCTTCGCGAGCGAACGGTCCCCGAGCTTGACGAGGGCGAGTGCCCGGACCGGCGAGGTGGGATACATCGAGACGATGTCGGCGAGCACCTTGTCCGCCTCCATGTCCCGCCCGGTGTTGATGAGGGCGAGCGCGAGCGTGTATCGCGCGCGCGGCGTGAGCTGGGAATCCTTCCGGTCGTTGATGAGACGCCGGAGCACCTTGGCGGCGCCTTCCGAATCCCCCATCGACATGAGGCAGTCCGCCGCGTCCAGGAGCGCCTGGTCGATGACGGGGCAGGCGGGGTTCTCGTCCGGAATGAGGAGAAGCTCGTCCGCCCCCTCTTTATACCGTTTGAGCGCCTTGAATATCTTCCCGCGCTGGAGCCGCGCCATGCACGCACGGTCATCCTTCGGGTAGGTCTCGATGAATTTCTCGTAGGTGGTGAGGGCGTCGTTCGCCTTGGCGGCCTGGAGGTACGACTCCGCCGCGCTGAAGAGCGCCTCGGGCCGGAACACGCTCTGCGGATACTTGTCCGTGAAGCGGAGGAACTCCTCGGCGGCCGCGACGTACATCCCGTCGTGCCGGAGCTTCTTCGCGAAGTTCAGATCCTCGTTCTCCCCGGCAAGGACCGGGGCAAGGGCGGCCCAGGAAACGGAAAAAAAGACCGCAATCGCCAGTGCTTGATACAAGCGTCTCGTACACATGGTTACAAGAATCCTCCTTGAAGAAACTGAGGAAAGGGCACATGGGAAAAGACATTTTAAATTAGCAAAAGAGGCGCGGGAACGCAACCCTGATAAAAAAAGGGCCGGCGGGATCCGCCGGCCCTCCTGCAGCACAAGCGAAAGGAGCCCGTTGGGGCTACTTGTAGAGCTCCTTGATCGTTCCCCATGTCGCCGACTCGGTGCCGACGGGGCAGTAGATGCTGGCCTGGATGCAGCAGACGTTATAGTACTCGCCCATGGTCGCTCCGCATTCGAACGGCGGATAGTCGGCGGGTTGGTTCGGCCACCCCGTCTCCCACACGAGCATGGCGTTCGTGATAACGTATTCGAGCGTGCAAAGCGGGCACTGATCGAACACACCCGTGAAATAGATGTTCGACGTCGCTCCCGTGATCGCGCCATGCAGAAGCAAGACGCGGGTCGATGCGTTGAAGTAGGTCAAATTTCCCGTGAGATCGTTGATGCCGTCGCTCCACGTATGGTTCTTCGTCAGCCAGAACTGTCCGCCCGTGTAGTTCGTTACGTAGTCGATCCATCCGTTGCCGTTTCCGTCGACGTTGCGCCTGACTTCCTGGCCTCCGCTCTGATCGATCTGCATCCCCCATACATGCCACTGCGTTCCGAGCGCCGCGCCGTTCCACGACGAGGCATTGTCCGTGTTTCCGGGCTGGCCGGGTCCCAGTCCGTTGACCGATATCCCCGCTTCACTGCCCGGAAGACTGTTGCACCACGCCTCCGAGTCACGGCCCGGAAGAATCGTCCCGTTGTATGTCATATAGGTTCCGGGGTTGGGATGGACCGGACACGTGGCCCATCCGGGTGCGGCGACAACGACAATCATTGTGATAATGAAAAGCAACTGCAGGAGCTTCATGCTAACCCCTCCGGATTGAAATCCCCTAGAGACATAAGAGCCGCAATACCTTCGAGCATTATCAATTCAATAGTTCTCTCCCGTCCACCTCCTTCACCGATAGCTCCGATACTTTCCGGATGACGAGTCCACCTTGGCCTTTGTTACGATTTTCTCACCTTCATCAAGACCTATTGTACTCCCTTTGGGAATATTTTTCAATAGAAATCTTCGGCAATCTCATGCTCCGTAACTGCACAGTAACACATTTTATAATATATGGTTATGCAATAATTGATCTTGCGTCAAAATTCCCCAAATGTAGGTATTTGGCACTATTTTCACCGCGCGGAGCTCATGAAATGCCTCCCGCGAGCCCAACGCGAGAACGGTCGCAAGCGGTTCATACGGAGCATCAAGACAATAAAACAAGAGGGCCGGTCCCGCTGGACCGGCCCCATCGGAAAGAACGTAAGATCGATGCAGGTTTATCGATAGAGGCTCTTGATCGCCCCCCACGATACCGGCTCCGCGGCTATCGGGCCGTACTGATTCAGGTAGAGAGGCGTGAACACGGTGGCCGGCTCCACGGGATACCCGGGTCCGCAGCTGGCCGCGGACGGATCGCCGTCGATCGTGGGCACAATCCGTATCGCCGTCGGCGCGTAATCCGTCAGATAGCAGCTCAGCTGATGGCTCCAAACCCAATCCAGTTGACAATATTCGAAACACGCATAGATCGCGTCCGAGGTGCCGAGACAGCAGAGGCCGCAGTCCATCATAGGGTTGGTTGTCCACGTGGTCTTGAGAACATTTGATGGATACTCAAGGGCGATCTCGCCGCCTATCAAACCCCTTACGCTCGGACGCCACCAGATCCACGTGGTGAACGGAGTGAAACCACCGTAACAATTAACCGAATTGACGCTGTGCCCGGAGTCCGCGAAGAGCCCCACGTACGCTTTCTCCTGGGCTTTACAGGCGGGTCCCGCGTTTATGACGAACGCGAGGACGACCACGAACATTATCAATCGCTTCATCGGCGTCTCCTTCCGCGGCTGCAACGAGTCCTTGTAGAGAGTAAGCAACTTCATTTTTCACCCATCCGGGCGCCGAAATCAAGGTCAGAGGGGGCCGGGAAATACGAAGGGCCGGCTCCCTGAACCGGCCCCTGTCATGGATTTGCTTCGTACGGCGCTCCACTCTAGAAGAGGCTCTTGATCGCCCCCCAGGTCTTGGTTTGCGTCGCCATCCCGCACGTGGAGTTCAAGCAGATGTTCGTGAACTTACGGATGGGGTACGGCGGGTTGCCCAGTTCGCAGCTCGCATAACCGAGGAACGGCGGTATCGCCGTGGGATCTGGCACGAGCTCGATTATACCCTCGACGGCAGACGTCAGGAAGCATGACACGTGGTGGGTCCAGACCCACACTCCCGCTCCCTCGCAGATGGCGCCGAAGGTCACGGCCGTTCCGGCCGTGAGGGTCCCGAGCGACACAGCGATGTCCGGATTGGCGGTGACCGTGCTCAGAATGACGTTCGAGGGCGCCGAGACCTTGAACTCCGCCGAGCTCAATCCGTGCGTGCCCGGCAGCCAGTATATATACATAGTGAACGCCTGAAAGCCGGTGCTC
>DATCCP010000043.1:0-3446 GCA_036511215.1 Candidatus Krumholzibacteriaceae bacterium | reverse complement strand
ATCGCCGGAAGCCGCGTTTGCGTTCTACGGCATGCTCCGCAAGCGCGTGACGCGAGGATGGGGGTGGGGGTAAGCCGACTCGCCCAATCAGAGTTTATACCCGAACTTCCTCAGGAGATCGTGCCGCCAGGCACGGTCCTTCTCCTCTTCGACCCCCTTCGGCCGTTCCCCGTCAATGACCCCGAGAATGCCGCGGCCTAGGTCTGAATCGGCCACGAGGACCTCGACGTTGTTCGCGGTCGCGCAGAAGATGCCGCACACCTCGGGGACGTCCTTCACGGCGTTGAGAAGGTGGATCGGGAAGGCGTCGCGCATGAACATGATGAAGGTGTGCCCGGCGGCGATCGCCTCCGCATTCGTCTTCGCGAGATCGATCATCTCGTCGTCGTTTCCCGAACAGCGGATGAGACATGCACCCGAGGCCTCGCAGAAGGCGAGCCCGAACTTGATGCCCGGCACCGACGCGACCGCCGTCTCGTGCAGATCCTCGACCGTCTTGATGAAATGCGACTGCCCGAGGATGAAGTTCACTTCGGCCGGTTTCTTGATTCGAACGCTCTTGATTTCCATACGGTCCTCCTCGAATGCGTGAAGCGTCAGAACATTTTCCAGTAAGGGCGCAGGTTCGCCTTGAGATATTCGAGCATCGCCCGCGTCACGCGCTCGATGTGGGCGCGCTCTTCGGGCGGAATGAACTTCATCTGCTCGGGGAGCGAGAGCTCGAACGACTCCCCGAGTGTTCCGCGGACTATCGCGAGCCATCCTTCCGTGACGTATGACCCGTAGCCGCTGAGGAATAGGTCGACAAGGGGGATGTTCGCGCCCTTCGACTTCTCGGCGATGCGGCGCATGAGCCTCGAGAGATCGTCGAGGGTGAGGCCGAGGTTCGTGAGCGTGTCGGTATAGAGCGGATCGCTTCCGCCGTTCCGGATGATGACCTCCGGTCCGAACGCGTCGATGAGGGGGAAGACGACCTCGTCGAGGGCGAGATCGTACATGGCGCCGCCTGCAAGCACCGGCATCGGGATATTCACCGTGAAGCCTTTTCCGGCGCCCTCTCCGATCTCGTCGGCAAAGCCCCTCCCGGGGTACAGCGTGCGCGGATCCTGGTGGATCGAGATAAAGAGCACGCGCGGTTCCTCGATAAAGATATCCATGGTTCCGTTGCCCTGGTGGGCGTCCGTATCGAGAATGAGGATGCGTTTCTTCCCTTCGCGGAGAAGCGCCGCCGCAGCGACCGCGACGTCGTTGAAGATGCAGAATCCCTCGCCGTAATCGGGCCCCGCGTGGTGGAGCCCGCCGAATCCCAGGGCGAGACCCGTGCGCAGCGCCTCTTTCGCCGCGGCCACCGACGCGCCCACGATGAGACGCGCCGCGTCGGTCGAGCCGGGCAGGAGCTGCGTGTCGACCGACAGGTAGCCGCGTCGTTTCTCGAGGGCGACCACCCGGTCGATGTACGATCGGTTGTGGACGAGCTCGAGGAGGTCGTTTCCCGCCCTCTCCGCCTGCATGATGTCGAAGCGTCCGTACACAGCGGGGAAACGCTCCGCAAGCTCCTTCATGAAGCGGGTGAACCGGCTCCCCTGGAACGGATGGCTCGGGCCGAAGTCGTATGAAGCAAAATCGGGATGGTAGAAAAGAGGAATCCCCATGGCGCGTCACTGCCTCCGGGCGCCCGCGCGGCGCGGCGGCGGGCGCTATTTGATCTTGTACGACTTGATCTTATTATGGAGGTGCTGGCGCGTTACATCAAGAAGTTCCGCGGCCTTCGTGATCTTCCCGTTCGTCTTTTCGAGCGTCTCGATGATGATCTTGCGCTCGTAGGCTCTGAGCCTTTCCTTGAGCGACTTGCTCTCATCGAGGCCGTTCGGCGTCTCCGCTTCGTGGACGAGATTGGGAAACTCCTGGGGCGTGAGGAGCTTCGAATCCCCGCAGAGGGCGAGCGCCCGTTCGATCGAGTTCTCGAGCTCGCGAACGTTGCCCGGCCATGGACTCGTGAGGAGGAGCTTCATCGCTTCCGAAGATATTTCGATGCCGCTCTTGTTCATCTTCGCTTCGTACTTCTCGAGGAAATGCTCGGTGAGAGGGAGCACGTCCTCGCGCCGCGTGCGCAAGGGCTGGATAGTTATGGGGACGACGCAGAGCCGGTAGTAGAGATCGCTCCTGAAGCGTCCCGTTTTCACGTCCTCATTCAGATCCCTGTTGGTCGCGGCGATGACGCGCACGTCGACTCTCCGGTCGACGTTCTCCCCGATGCGGCGGATCTCGCCCTCCTGGAGAACGCGGAGCAGCTTCACCTGGAGCTCGAGGGGCATTTCGCCGATCTCGTCGAGGAAAATCGTGCCCCCGCTCGCCGTCTCGAACATGCCGGCCTTGTCGCTTACGGCGCCCGTAAACGCTCCTTTCTTGTGGCCGAAGAGCTCGCTCTCGAGGAGGTCCTTCGGCATCGCTCCGCAGTTGATGGCTACGAGCGGCGCGCTCTTGCGCGTCCCGTTGAAGTGGATCGCGCGCGCGATGAGCTCCTTGCCGGTGCCGGTCTCTCCCTGGATGAGTATGGTGGTCGTAAGGGGGGCGATCTTCTGAATCGTGATGAATATCTCCTGCATCGGCTTGCTTCTGCCGATGATTCCGGAGTATTCGTATTTCCCCGAGAGCTCCTGGCGGAGTCTCAGGTTTTCGATCGCGAGGCTCTCCTGGGAGTGGACGATCTTGCCGTGGAGCTTGGCGTTTTCGATTGCGATCGCCGCCTGGGCCGCGAACGCGGAGATAATCGACATATCGTCTTTCGCGAACGCAGGGGAAAGACGGTTGCTGTCGGTGTATATGACGCCGATGATCGACTTCTCGAGCACGAGCGGCACGCAGACGGCCTGCTTGAGCTGCAGGTCGAGGACGCTCTTCTGATCCTTGAACCGGTTGTCCTCGAGAATATCCGAGATGAACAGAGGTTCCCCGCGCTGCGCGACGTCGTGCACGATGCTGAAGCTGATGGTGAACGCTTCCTTCTCGAGCGGCTGTTTGTCCCGGTCGCGCGCAATCTTGAATTCGAGGGTCCCGCGGGCGTCGGCGAGCATGAGGAAGCCGCGGTCCGCGTCCGCGAGCTGGATCGTCGAATCGATGATCTTCTCGAGCACTTCGTTGAGATTGAGGGTCGAGCTGAGCGCCTTCGTAATATCGGTCAGCATCTCGAGCTTCTCCACCCGCCGCATCAGTTTCTCCCGCTGACGCTCCGCCACCTCCCCGGCTTGCACGGATTCCGACTGCTCGAGATTCTTGATCTCGCTTTGAACCTCGGCGAAGAATTTGTCCGACGGCGCGGCCTTGCCCGCTCTACGCGATTGCTGCTCAGCTTTCTTGCTGTTCATGGCGGCTCACCTCTGTTTCCTTTGGGTGTCTACAGGGACAGTTTTGATGTTCACGTGAACACGTGCCTCCGCATTCGCATC
>DATCCP010000042.1:0-2803 GCA_036511215.1 Candidatus Krumholzibacteriaceae bacterium | reverse complement strand
AGGTGGCTGCCGTCGGAGCAGACTGGCAGCATGCGGCCGGCAAGCCCCCGGCGCTCGACTTCGCGCATCATCTCTTGCAAATGGTGAATGCCGAGGTCGACACCGATTATGCGGGGGAAATCGTCCCCGAAGAGCATGGTCTGCGCGCCATTCCCGCAGCCCAAATCGAGCATGACCGCGCCGGTCGGCGGCGCAAGATCGCGTACAAGGCGGCGCCGCCTGATGAGAATGAAGTCGTCCCGCTCCGCGGGCTTGCCCGCGGCGATATGAAGAGGACCGGATCCGTTGCTCATGCTTTAACTTCCTGACGTCAGGATCGCCGGGATTCTATCACAACAAGAGGCACAATGAAAGCCCGGAGCTGGCGGTCGGCAAATAAACTTGACAAAATGTAAAGGTTATTGTACTATCTTGGGCATGAAACCGAAGTATGACATCCGCAACCAGATCCGGTTGCACAGAGTCAAAGCCGGCGACATGACCCAGCAGGAGCTCGCAGGCCTGGTCGGCGCCACGCGCCAGACAATCGTCTCCATCGAGAAAGGGAAGTACAACCCGTCCGTGGGGCTTGCCCTGCGCATCGCCAAGGTTCTCGGGGCCTCCATTGAAGAGCTTTTCGAGCTCGATGAAGAGGAAGGAGACGCGAATGGCTAGACTTCTCCCGCGCATCGGCTGGCGGCCGAGCCGCGTGACAATTGTCGCGGGGATTCTCATCGTTCTCGGCATCGTGCTCACGGGCGTGAACTGGGGCTTCGTCTTTCTGGTCGGGCTCGGAATGCTCGGGCCGGGCCTCCTGCGCGAGCTCGGCTGGCTCAGGGACCAGGACGAATTCCAGCGGCAGGCAGCGCGGCGCGCAGGATATCATGCGTTCCTCGCGACCGGTCTCCTGGCGTTTTTCTTCACCGCCTTGTTTCGCGCCGGGTATCGGAACATCAAGGATCCCGACAGCGTGGTCGAGCTCCTGCTCGTCGTGCTCTGGTTCACATGGGTCCTCAGCTCCCTCCTCGGGTACTGGGGCCCCCGGAGAACCGCAAAAACGATCCTGATAACGTTCGGCATATTCTGGCTGCTCTTCAATATTGTCGGGAATCTCAACAGCTTGACTGCGTTGGTTATGCAGTGTCTCGTCGCGGTACCATTCTTCGCTTTGGCTTTCGCGGCTCGCCGCTGGCCGAAGTTGTCTGGAGCGCTGCTCATCGCCTTCGCGGCCTTCTTTTTCTATTTCTTCAAGCTGTACAGGATATTTGGAAGCGAACCGCTCGCGGTCGGGCGGGGTATGGTCATCGTGCTTTTCTTGGGTCCGCTTTTTGCGAGCGGCGTTGCGCTCCTGTGCTGCGGTTCCGGCGACGATACGAAGGAAAAGGAGCAGGAGCCATCGCATTGAAGCACACTGAAGGAACTCTTCGAGGAGTGGAAGGCACGATATACACTGCGTTTCGGGAGGGGGCGGCGCGCTCTCCGCAGAAGCCGGCGCTGCGATACAAGGGAGAGGACGGCAGGTATCGGAGCATCAGCTTCGCGGCTCTGGAGGATTCCGTCGACCGCGTGGCCGCGTCGCTCAGCCGCCTCGGCATTGCAAAGGGAGACCGGGTCGCGATCTTCGCCTACAATGGCCCCGAATGGATTATGGCCGACCTTGCAGCTCTCAAGCTGGGCGCGGTGATTGTTCCACTCTATCATACGCTCTCTCCGTCGGCTGCGAAGCACATACTCAACGACTCGGCGTGCAGGCTGATCTTCGTCGAAGGCAAGGAGCTCTACGCCGTCATCGATGCCGTACGGAAGGAGATTCCCTCGCTCGCGCACGTCGTCGCCTTCGACGAGAAGGGAATCGACAAGAACGAAACTATTTTGAAATTCGGGGATTTGGTGACGGGGGATGCACGTGACGGGCGTGATAGCGGCGGAGAACCGGCCCCCGTGTCTTCGGATGACCCCGCTACTATCGTTTACACATCGGGCACGACCGGCGCGCCGAAGGGTGTCGTTCTGTCGCACGGCAACATCCTCTTCGATGCATTCTCGATGTTACGACGCTTCCACGTCGAACCCGATGATATCTTCCTTTCCTTTCTGCCGCTCTGCCACATGCTCGAGAGAACCTGCGGGCACTACACGATGCTCTTCGCGGGTGCGACGATCGCCTATGCGGAAGGGATCTCGACCATCGTCAGCGACGTTCAGAAGATCCGCCCCACGATTATCATCGTCGTGCCGCGGATCGTCGAGAAGATCTACGAGGCGGTCGAGCAAAAGGTTATGGAGGCGCCGCTTCTTCGGCGGAAGGCTGTGCTCGTCGCCGTGAGAAACCTGAACGAGCGGGTGAATCGCGTCTATCGAGGCGAGAAGGTGCCGCTCTCGCTGCGTTTGAGATGCATGCTCTGCGACCGGCTCGTCGCGGCGAAATTCAGGAAGATCGCGGGAGGGAGGCTCCGTCTACTCGTGTCTGGAGGCGCGCCGCTCGACCGGAAACTCGCGAAGACCCTCCACATCCTCGGCTTCAACATCATCGAAGGCTACGGCTTGACGGAGACCGCGCCGGTCGTGTGCACGGCCACACTCGAGGACAACCGCCTCGGAACGGTCGGAAAGCCGTTCGATGGCGTCGAGGTGAAGATCGGTGAATCCGACGAGGTCCTCGTCAGGGGTCCGAATCTCATGTGCGGCTATCTCAACATGCCCGAGGAAACGGCGAAGGCGATCGACGGGGATGGCTGGTTTCATACGGGAGACCAGGGAAGGCTCGACGAGAGCGGGAATCTTTTCATAACGGGGAGGATCAAGGAGCTCATCGTCACCTCGT
>DATCCP010000041.1:0-5040 GCA_036511215.1 Candidatus Krumholzibacteriaceae bacterium | reverse complement strand
GAAGCCGAGCTGCTTCTCCCGCTGCTTGAGGCTTTCGAGCTGCGGAAACTCCGCAACGCAGGTCATTCAAGTGGGGCTCAGGGCATTGATCACGATCTTCGTGCCCTTGAGCTTCGCGAGATCGTACGGCCTCCCGTCGAGGTCGACGAACGTGGCCCCCGCCAGCGGTCCCTCATCGCCGACGCGCAGCGCCATGATGCGCTCACCGAGATCCTTCGCATCGGGATGAACGATTGCATAGAGGCTGTCGAGTTTCTCCTCGTCCCGCGCCCCCGGCATGCCGGCGGCGCCGCGGATGTAGAGATCGAGCGCCTCATCCCGCCTTCCCTCCGCCCAGAGTATCTTCGCGAGGAGCCCGTCCGCCTCCGGGTTGCCCGCGGCCATCGCGAAGTACCGTTTTGCCTCCTCCTTCTTCCCCTGCTGCTCGAGAACGGCGCCGGCATTGGCGATTGCGTTCGATTTCGCGTGGGGATCCACCGACAGATCGGCCGATTTGAGAAAGCATTTCACGGCGAGGTCCGGATCCGCCTTCGGATCCATAAGCTCGTACCCCATGTAGAGAAAGAGGCGCGCCGATCGCTCGGTCTCGAAGAGACTGTCCGCGAACGCAACGGCCTCATTCTTGTCCTTCTTCATAAGGTACCCAAACTTGGCCAGCAGCAGCTCGCCCCGCGCGGTGGGCTCGGTCTCTCTCGCCAGCGCCCCGGCAAGGAACTGCGCCGCCATCGCGTCGTCCTTCATCTCCGTGGACAGCGTTTCGAGCGCACGGTTGTAGGCGATGAACCGGTACGGGGAGTCCCCGTGGTTCCCGATGAAGATCGTGAGCCGCTCGACCTTCCCGGCGGGGTCCTTCACGGCGCTCGCCGCCTCGAGCTCCTCGAGGATGTAGAGCGCGGAGGGCGCCTCGTGCCTCGCGCATCCCCCGGCAAGGAACGCAAGGGCGCACAATACGATCATGAGCTTCGGAGCCAGATGAACCATGAGGTCTCCTTTCCGTGCCGCACGCACTCCGGCCGCGGATGTTGTCTCACCCGGTATACCTCTCTTCGCGCTTTCGCGCAATCGATTCCTTGATCAACGACGCAATCTCGTCCGCGCGGGCCTTCCAGCTCCTCGCCCGCGCGAAGGCCGTGAGCTTGTCCTGATTCGCCCCCGAGGCGAGGGCGAGGCGGATCCCGTCGATGAACTCCTCACGGGAGGAGGCGAGATGAATGAGCCCGCGCAGCGGCTCGAGATCCTCCGAATGCTTCATCGTGACGATCGGGCGTCCGCACGCGGCGTATTCGTAGAGCTTGTTCGGATCGGCGGAGCGCATGAGCTCGTTCACCTTGAGCGGAATGATGCAGACGTCCATCGCCGCGATGTAGGCGCCGAGCCTCTCGTACGGCTTCGCCCCGAGATGAAAGATATTGCCTCTACGGGAGGCGATCTTCCGAAGCTCCGCGGCGCAGTCGCCGAACAAGGGGCCCACCATCACGATGGAGGCGCTTGGGAAAGACTCCGCGACCCGGTCGAGAAGCTTGAAATCGAACCACTCGGCGACGGCCCCCGAGTAGCCGATGATCGGGCGAGCTATTGCCTTCATGTCGTCGGGCACGCCGGATTCGGCGGCGATGCGGAAGAGGTCGTAGTCGACGCCGTTCCCGACGAGACGGACGTCCTTCGCCCCCGCCTCGTGGAGGAGCTCCGCGAGCCTCGTGCTCACCGCGATCACGAGGTCTGCGGAGCGGGCAAGCCGCAGGAAATAGCCCCTCGCCCACGGAGGCGTGTGCGGAAAGGCGAGGTGATCGTCGTTGCAGTCGTAGAGGAGGAGCGACCGTTTCAGGAAGGGGAGCACGGCCGCGTAGTAGATGTTGGAGACGTAGAGGACGCGGTCGCGGCCGGCAAAGCCGGTCGCGAGGAAGATCAAATTGATCCAGATCAGGATAATCGCATTCCAGACGAAGCGCACCGGGGGAAGCGAAAAGAGCGCCTTCATGGGGCGCTGCGGGAAGTTCTTGAACGCCGGCACGCAGACGTGAACGACCCGGCCGTCGCGCCGGGGCAGAAAGTTGTTCGGCTTCCCCTTCACGACGCTCGAGAGGAAGAGTATCTCCCAATCGGCCGGAAAGCGCGACAGCACGTGCTGCTTGCGCGTCCTCACGTAGCGCCACTGGATTTCCGAGAAACAGACGACTTTCACGCGCGGCGCTCCATGAACTCCCGGATCTTCGAGACGACGTATTCCCTCTGGGCGGAGGCGAGCTCGGGATATACGGGAATGGCCAGCGTCTCCCGCGCCGCGGCCTCGGACTCCGGCATGTCTCCCTCTTTCCCGCCGAGGAAGCCGAAGCATTTCTGGAGATGAAGGGGCACCGGGTAGTAGACCTCGCAGCCGATGCCGCTCTCCTGGAGAAACGCCTTGAGCGCGTCCCGCTCCTTCACCCGGATCACGTACTGGTTGTAGACGCTCGTGTTCCCGGGTTCGACGGCGGGCACGGTCACGCCGGGGATCCTCGAAAGCTCGCGGTCGTAGTAGGCGGCGTTCGTTCTCCGCTCCTCGTGCCATTGTTCGAGATGCCGCATCTTGACGAGGAGAACCGCCGCCTGGATCGAGTCGAGGCGGCTATTGATGCCAACGACCTCGTGGTAGTACCGCTCGTGCCCTCCGTGGACGCGCAGCATCCTCACCGAGGCTGCCAGCTCGGCGTCGTTTGTGACGATCATGCCGCCGTCCCCGTAGCCGCCGAGATTCTTCGAGGGGAAGAACGACAGGCATCCCGCCTCGCCGAGCGAACCGGCGCGCTTCCCCTTGTAGAGGGCGCCGATCGACTGGCAGGCGTCTTCGATCACCGGAATCCCCTTGCGGCGGGCCGCGCCCGAGATCTCGTCCATCGCGGCCGTCTGGCCGAAGAGGTGAACGACGATGATCGCGCGCGTCCTGTCCGTGATACGCCTCGACACGTAGGCTGGATCGATATTGTACGTGCGCGGATCGATATCAACGAACACGGGCGTCGCCCCGAGACGCGTGATCGAGCTCACCGTCGAGAAGAACGTGTACGGTGTCGTGATGACCTCGTCCCCGGCGCCGATTCCGAGCCCCATGAGCGAGAGAAGAATCGCGTCGCTCCCCGACGCGACGCCGGCGGCCCAGCGGACTCCGCAGTAGCGGGCGATCTCCGCCTCGAGCGTCTCGACCTTCTTCCCAAGTATGAACTGCTGCGTCGAGAGGACCTCGTCGATCGCCTCACGAATCTCGTCCCTGATGCCCTCATACTGCGGGACGAGATCGAGCTGCTTGACGGTCATTGCGTTCTTAGGGGGTGCCATTGTCGCTCCTCACGATTTTCGTGTCGTTGCGAGCTTCCGATAGAGCTCGATCAGAGGCCCGCTCGTCTTTTCCCACGTGTAGCGGTCGAGGACGCTCCTGCGCCCCGTCTCCGCCATCTGCCTCCGCGCGCTCTCGTTTGCGTACATCTCGACGATCCTGTCCGCGAGCCCCGCGGGGTCGTCCCCGCGAAACACGAGGCCGCCGCCGGTGTCCCGCGCGATCCTCGCCAGTGGCGGGCAATCGCTCACGATCACGGGTCTCCCGCGCATCATGTATTGAAAGATCTTGTTCGGAATCGTCGTGTCGGTATGGGGGTTTCGCGCGTGTGGCACGAGACACACGGCGCTCGCCTCGATGTAGCTCCATATCGCATCTTGCCTCTTCCATCCTGTCATCTCGACGAGATCGCTGCAATTGAGAGAGGCCGCGAGACGTTCGAGATGCCTCCGGTAGCCCTCGTTGCGGTCGCCGACGAGGACGAGCGTGAGGTTCGGAACCTTCTCCCGCGCGATCGGAAGCGCCCTGATGACGGTATCGAGGCCGCGGTGCGGGGCAAAGCCCCCGATGTACGAGACGACGAACCGGCCCGCATACTTCGCGAGAATCTCCGGATCGACCGGAACGTCTCCCGCCTGCTCGGGGACCGTGTTCGGCACGACGTAGATCTTCTCCGCGCTCACGCCGAGGCTCACGAGCCGATCGCGCGCCTCCTCGATCACGACGATGACCGCATCCACGTCGCGGAGCGCCGTCCGCTCGTACCGGGCCCACCGGCCGTAGTTGTAGATCGTCGCCTTCTTGAGCGCGTTCGTGTACCACACCTGGAGCCCCACCGGGTAGTTCTCGTGCAGATCCGCGACGACGGGGAGATGAAAGCGCCGGCCCGCGTGCAGTGCTTCCCTGAGGAGCGGAAGGTCATTCACATGGAGGACGTCGATCGTGCGCTCGCGAATGAAGCGCTCGATCGCATGCGTCCACACGGAATCACGATATGTGAAATTGAACGTGTAGCGGTGCCAGATATCCCGCAGCCGGTTCATCCTGACCCCGCGCACGACCTGGACGCCGCCGATCGGTTCCTCGCGCGGCTCGCCGGGCCTCCCCTCGATGAGGAAATGCACCTTATGCCCCGCCTCTGCGAGCGTTCGCGCCTCGTTCTGCACGCGCACGTTGGGCGGAGGGATCTTCCATTTCATCATCATGCCGATTCGCATACGGAGCTCCAAACCCGGCGATAGCCACGCTACTCATACCATACCGCATGAAGCAGTCAAGCGCTCATATCAGATCAGCCTTTCAGATACCGATTCGCTTTCGCCGTTACCTTTGCTCTCTGTGCTGCCGTGAGCTTTGGTTTAGCGCGTCCAACCAGATGCTTCGCTGCTTTCGCTGACTTCTTGTCGAAGATCGGGAACTTTTCACCGATCGTGCCATAGTGCTTCCGTGCACTCTCAGTGACACTACCTTTGCGCGTTCTGTTCACTGCCATGACTGATCTCCTTCTTTTCCTGGGGGAGAGAATACTTGAGGGATCTTCCATTGCATCATGCCGATTCGCATATGGAACTCCTCCAAATTTCACGTGAGTATAGTCGTGCGGCGTGCGCCGGTAAAGCCCAAGTTGCGGAGCCAGATGGAACCCGCTCTCTCCCATTTCGCTGTAACTCACACAGCAGACATGATATAATTAATCTATGAGCAGGGTGATGAAGGCGATGCCCCTTGTT
>DATCCP010000040.1:0-5323 GCA_036511215.1 Candidatus Krumholzibacteriaceae bacterium | reverse complement strand
TTTGTTTCGGGGACCGATGGGGATCTGACGGTCGTTCTGGATACGCGCCTGACGCCTGAGCTCGTCAAGGAAGGGGTCGCGCGCGAGCTCGTCAATCGCATCCAGAATTTCCGGAAGGAATCGGGGTTCGAGGTGAGCGATCGCATCGGACTTTCGTTCCGCGCCCCCGAGGAAGTTTCTGTTGTGCTGCGCCAGTTCGGTGAGCATATTTGCGTGGAAACGCTCGCCGAATTGCTCGAAGAGGGCGAAAAAAACTGGGAGTGCACGACGTCGTTCGATATCGGCGAGCACTCCATCGATGTGTGGATGAAGCGCCTTTAGCGTCAGGACCGGGACAAGGAGAATCAGTCGATGGCTCAGAAGAAGACAGTCAAGAAGG
This sequence comes from Candidatus Krumholzibacteriaceae bacterium, assembly GCA_036511215.1. GTDB lineage: Bacteria > Krumholzibacteriota > Krumholzibacteriia > Krumholzibacteriales > Krumholzibacteriaceae > SSS58A. The sequence continues at coordinate 4,944 of DATCCP010000040.1, read as the reverse complement.
CCGTGAAGAAGGCCGTCAAGAAAATTGAAAAAAAGACCGTGAAAAAGGCCGAGAAGAGGGTCGAAAAGAAGGTCGAGAAAAAGATCGAGAACCAGGTCGAGAAAAAGGTCGAGGCGAAGAAGAGAAAACTCTCCAAGCAGGAGCTCACGCAGTACCGCACGAGACTCCTCGCCGAGCGCGACCGGATCCTTCGCGAGCTCGGGCGGATCACGGAGGCCATCAACGAGTCCGCGGAAGAGCAGGAAGCTGCGAAGCAGTCGTACTCGAACCACATCGCCGACCTCGGCACCGATTATATGGAAAAGGAAAAGAACTACTACTACGCCGATCAGGAAGGCCAGTACCTCAAGGCCATCGAGGCGGCCCTCGAACGGCTCGATCGCGGAGAATATGGACTGTGCGTCGAGTGCGGCGATCTCATCTCCGAGAAGCGGCTCGAGGCCGTGCCGGCCGCGGAGCTCTGCATCAAGTGCAAGGACAAGAGAGAGAAGCTCGAGAGGGGACATTGATCGGTGCTTTACTTTGCGATCGCGGCTCTCGTCGTCATTCTCGACCAATCCTCCAAGCGCATCATCTGGGAGCTGTTCAAGTATACCGGCGGCGCCGACGTCCTTGACGGCGTTCTCCGCTTTACGCTGAGCAGAAACCGGGGGGCAGTCCTCGGCCTTCTCTCGAACGCGACGCATCTTCTCCTCGTCGTGCGAATCATCTCCATCGGCGTGCTCATCTTCTTCGCGTACCGCATGCGGTTCGCTCCCGCGCGCAAACGGATCTACCTCGGCCTCATCCTCGGGGGCGCGTTCGGCAATCTCATCGATCACCTCGCGGCGGGGGAAGTGCTCGATTTCATCGACATGGGATTCGGCGCGCACCGCTGGCCGACGTACAACGTCGCCGATATCGCGGTTACGATCGGGGCCGTGCTCCTCATCCTCGGATACGTCCTGCACCCCGACTCGAGCTCGAAGGATGGCGCACCGGTCCTTCGGGAGCAGCCTTGACGGACAAGAAATCCTTCGATTTTCTCGTCGATGAAGACGACGGCGGCGAACGCCTCGATTCGTTCCTGAGCGCCCAGATACCGGAGCTCTCGCGCTCACGAATCCAGAAGGCGATCCTCGCCGGCGACGTCCGGGTGGACGGTGCGAGCGCGCACAAGAGCGCGCAGAAGGTGCGGCAGGGGGAGCGGATCGAGCTCGTGTTCAGCCCTCCCCGGCCGCTCGAGATCGTCCCCGAGAGCATTCCCCTCGACATCGTGTACGAGGACGAGCATCTCCTCGTCGTGAACAAGGCGCCGGGAATGGTCGTCCATCCCGCGCCCGGGCACGAAACGGGCACCCTCGTCCACGCACTTCTCGCGCACTGCACGAACCTGTCGGGAATCGGAGGGGTTCTGAGGCCCGGCATCGTCCATCGGCTCGATGCAGGCACCTCCGGGCTTCTCGTCGTTGCGAAGGATGACGAGACGCACATCGCCCTGAGCCGCGCGCTCATGGCGCGCGACGTGAACCGCATCTACGCCGCCCTCGTCTGGGGACAGATGCCGGAGCAGACCGGCGTAATCGATTTGCCGATAGGCAGATCCCGGCACGACCGGAAAAAGATGGCCGTCGTTCCGGAAGGGGGCAAGGAGGCCCTGACAACCTACTATATTGTAGACACCTTCGGGCCCTTCCAGTATATTAGGCTGAAGCTCGGGACGGGGCGAACTCATCAGATCCGCGTGCACCTGGCGCAGGTCGATCATCCCGTCCTCGGCGATCCCGTGTACGGCGGCAGGAATGGGCGGCGGGGGGGCCTCGCGGGGAAAGCCGCCTCGGTGGCGGACAAGGCTCTCGCGATGATCGACAGGCAAGCCCTGCACGCGGAGGAGCTTTCGTTCGTGCACCCCGCGACCGGGGAGCGCATGACGTTCAAGGCGCCTCTGCCCGATGATTTCGGGGCGGTCATGAATTTCTTGAAATCGCTTTGAGCACGCGGGGGGGCCTGGATTTGCGGATTGAACCGCGCGAGAGGGACGGCGTTGTCATTCTCGACCTCCGGGGGAAACTCATGGGGGGGCCGGACGCCGAGGCATTCAAGAACACCATTCACAAACTCCTCGAGAAAGGCGACAAGCGGGTCATCGTGAATCTTCACAATATCGATTGGATCAACAGCACGGGCGTGGGCATTCTCATCTCGGCGTACGCGACGATGCGGCGAAACGGCGGCGACCTGAAGCTGCTCCACGTCTCGGACAAGATACGGAGCATTCTCTACGTCACGAAGCTCAACCTGATATTCAAGTGCTTCGACAACGAAGATGAAGCGGTCTCCAGCTTCACGGAGGGTTGATTTCCTGAACATGCGCACGAGGAGGCAATGAGCCGTTATGGCCGGCCGCGTCGTCATCGAGTTCCCGAGCGAATATAAGTTTCTCAATATCGTCGACCTCGTGTGCAGCGAGATCGTCGAGAATCTATGCGTCGAGCAGAAGGCCTCCAACGAGATCGCGATCTCGGTGATCGAGGCCGTCACGAACGCCATCGACCACGGGAACTGCTCCTGTCCGGACGAGAATGTCCGGATCGTCTTCACCTGCAAGGAAGACCGGTTCTGCATCGAGGTGGAGGACTGCGGCAAAGGATTCGATTACAAATGCTACCTCAAGAATATCCCTGATCCTTCAGATATCAAGCATCTCCGGGGAAGAGGCATCTTTATCATGAAGAACATGATGGATTCGCTCGATTTCGAGATGGTGCCCGGCAGAGGCATGAAGGTCAAGCTCGAGAAACTCCTGAAACCCAAAGAGAGCGACGACGGTCGGAAGGACTAGACCGGGCCCTTCGTTCCACATGACACGCGATTTCCGGATGTGAGTTCTATGGGTGCCTCTTCCTTTCTCGCGTCATTTTACCTCGTCTGCGGCATCATCATATTCTTCCTCGCCGTAATGATCGTGCGGCAATCGGGGAAGAGCGCAGTGAGCTGGTTCACGGCGCTCGTGCTCTTCTTCGCGAGCTTCGGCCCGATGCTCGGCGCGGTCAGTTACATCCTCGAAAGCAATCCGCGCGAGGGAACGGTTCTCTTCACGGATCTCGTCGGGAGCTTCGACTACGTCTGGGAATTCTTCTTTCCATCGCTCGTGCTCTTCGCGCTCGTGTACCCGCGGCGCAACCGCGCGTGGCCGTGGATACGCAAGATCGTCTGGATGCTGTATCTCCCGCACCTTTTCCATCTCATCCTGCTCATCTTTCTCATTCACCACGTGAATCCCGGCCGCATGTTCCGCGGACTCGCCGAGCTCGGTCCTTCGATCCGCGGGGCCGGTGTGTTGCTGCAGCGGATCGCGGACTTTCTCAACGTATTCGTGAATCTCCTCTTCAAGGCGCACGTGCAGCTCTTCTCTCTCGTGAACATCGCGTACGCCGGCTTTTCGATGATTCTCCTCGTGAGCGCGCTGCGATCGGACCTGTCGCCGCGCGTCAAACGCCAGGTTCGCGTGCTCATCGGCGGGATCGGACTCTGCATCGTCACCTTTTCGCTCGCGCGCGTCATTCCGAGCTTCGCCGGGATAGAGGTGCAGAAGTACGTTTTCACCGCGCTGATCAACGCCTCGCTCATAATCGGCGGCGGATCGATCGCATTCGCGATCGTGCGGTACCAGTTCCTCGATATGCGGCTCATCGGAAGGCGCGGCATCCTCTACGTCGCCGCGGCGGCGGTATTCGCGTCGGTCTACCTGCTCATCGTCAAGCAGATCACGAACTTCTTCCTGCAGTTTTCGGGCGGCAGGGTCGAAATCCTCGAAACGGGATTCATCATTCTCTTTATCATTGCGTTCCAGCCCGTTCTCGGACGGCTCGAGGATTGGTCCGAGCGGTTCCTCGTCCGGGAGGGGCATAATCCGCGCGCGCGCCTCCGCGCACTGAGCAGCGATCTTCTCACGATGATCGACGTCTCGGCCATGGAGCGGCGTATCGGCGCGGTGCTCGAGGACGTTTTCGAGGCCGAGGAGGTGAGGCTTGTACTCACGAGCGAGATCCTTGCCGAGAGCGAAGAGGATCCGGACGTTCCGAGGGTCATCGAGGCTCTTCGCGCCGCCGGGGAACCGGTGAGCCGCGCCGATCTTCTCGAATCGCTGGGCTACCTGAGCCCGAAGAGCAATATGTTCAGACGCCGCGGGCGGAAGCACGCGGCCGAGATCATGACGACTCTGCCTCCGGGCGTGAAGAGGTTGGCCCGATATGAGCTGCTCGTGCCGATTACGCACAACGCCGCGTGCGTCGCCCTGATTCTTCTCGGACCGCGCAAGGAATTCGACCGCTACAGCGCGGAGGAGCAGGCGCTCCTCTCGATGCTCGCCTCGCAGGTTTCGGCTTCGATTCACAACATCGAGCTCCTCAAGGAGGTCGTCGAGAAGCGCGTGCTCGAGGAGGAGCTGAACATCGCGCGTTCGATCCAGCTCAACCTCCTGCCGTCCCATCCCCCGGAGCTCGAGCGCTACGAGGTGTCGGCGCTGAGCGTCTCGAGCAAGCAGGTCGGCGGGGATTACTACGATTTTCTCCACCGTGGTCCGCTGCTGGCGGTCGCGGTGGCCGATATATCGGGGAAGGGAGTGCCCGCCGCGCTCCTCATGGCGTCGCTGCAGGCGAGCCTTCGTTCGAATCTGGACCGCATGGAGCGCCCCGTCGAGCTCGTCGGCAGGCTCAACACGATGATGTGCGAGACGACCGCCGAGGACAAATTCGCGACGCTCTTCTACGGATGCCTCGACATGGAGCGTGATACACTCGGGTACACGAACGCGGGGCACGTCTTTCCCGTCATGGTGCGCCGCGGCGGCGGCATCGAGGTGCTCGGATACAGCGGCCTCATCCTCGGAGTGATCCCCGAGTTCGGATACGAGCACAAGACGCTCGAGTTCAGGCCGGGGGACCTCCTCGTCGTGACGAGCGA
>DATCCP010000039.1:0-13858 GCA_036511215.1 Candidatus Krumholzibacteriaceae bacterium | reverse complement strand
ATCTTCATGCTGCTCCTCGTCATCGTATGGATGTGGAAGATCGTAAAGCCGAAGGGCGCGACGGAGAAGAGCCGATGAACGCCGAGCCTGAACGGACCGAAGTCGCGCGCTGGGGAGGCCGGGAGATTCTCCTCTTCTTTCTCCGCTTTCTCGCCGCCTCGCTCGTCCTCTACGGTCTGTACCTCGTCGCCGGCAGGTACTACGCGCACGCAATCGCCTTCATCGCGAAACCGCTGCTCGCCGTTTTCGGCTTCAAGATGATCATGGAAACGGCGCTCAAGATCACGGAGGATATCTCGCTCAATCCGGTTGTCTTTCTCTCCCTCGTCATCGCCGTCGGAAAGATTCCGTGGCTGAGAAAGCTCCGGGCGGCCCTCATCGGAGTCGCCATCCTCACCGCGGCGAACTCGCTCACCGTGTTCCTCGCCTTCGTGAGCTCCTACCGGAACAGCGAGCGGCTCTGGACCGGGACCGAGTTCCTGAGCCTCACGATCAACTTCTTCGTGCCGATACTCCTGTGGCTCGTGCTGCTTCCGATCCGCTCGGTGTTTCCGTTTTTTGAGGGTAGAGAAGACTGACGTGACGCCGGAGGTTCCCTCTACTTCACGGGCTTGACGAAAGGCCCCGTCGGCCGGTCCTCGACGACGAAGCGAAGCTCCGCGATTTTCTTTCGCAGGGTATCCGCCTCCGCCCAGTTCTTCCCTTTGCGGGCTCTCTCGCGCGCGGCCACGAGCTCCTCGACCTCGCGCGGAATCTCGAGCTTCGCCTCCGGGAGGCCCCCCTTGAAGAGGCCGAGGACGGAATCGAAGACCTCGAAGGCGCCGCGGATCTTCTCGAAGGTCTCCGCCGTCTGAACAGGGGTCTCATCCCCCTCCGCGCGAACGCGGTTGAGCTCCCGAACGAGACGGAAGACGTGCCCGATCGCCTCGGCGCTGTTGAAATCGTCGTCCATGGCCGCGACGAAGTCCTTCTTCACGTCCGCAACGAGCCCGGCGAGCTTCTCCGCCTCCGGGGACGCGGGCCGCGGCGCCGCGCCGCGAAGTACGGCGAGCCGCTCGTCGACGTAGAGACAGACGTTTCTGATCCGCTCGAGGCCGGCCTCCGCCTCCTTGAGACGCTCGCGGCTGAACTCGGTGCCGCTCCGGAAATGCGTCGACAGAAGATAGAAGCGGATCACCTCCCCCGTGAACTCGCGGTTGATATCCTCGATCGCGAAGAAATGGCCCGTCGACTTCGACATCTTTTCGCCGCGGAGGTTGAGGAGACCATTGTGCATCCAGTACTTGATGAACGGCTTCCCCGTCGCCGCCTCGCTCTGGGCGATCTCGTTCTCGTGGTGCGGGAAGATGAGATCCTGGCCGCCGCCGTGCATGTCGATCGTCTGCCCGAGGTATTTCATCGACATCGCCGAGCACTCGATGTGCCAGCCGGGGCGCCCGCGGCCCCACGGGCTGTCCCACGCGGGCTCCCCCTCCTTGGCCCCCTTCCAGAGGGCGAAATCGAGGGGGTCTTCCTTGCGCTCGCCGACATCGATGCGCGCCCCGCTCTGGAGCTCGTCGACGTTGCGCTTCGAGAGCTTCCCGTAGCCCGCGAACTCGCGGACGCGGAAGTAGACGTCGCCGCCGGCGTTGTATGCGAATCCCTTTTCCTCGAGCGTCTTGATGAGCGAGATGATGTCCTCCATGTGCTGCGTGGCGAGCGGGTAGATGTCGGCCCGCATGATATTGAGCTCGTCCGCGTATTTGAAATACTCCTTCATGTTGCGCTCGGCGATGACCCGGTAGTCGACCCCCTCCTCGTTCGCCTTAGCGATGATCTTGTCGTCGATATCGGTGAAGTTCTGGACGTACGTGACCCGGTAGCCCTTGAACATGAGATGGCGCCTGATCATGTCGCCGGCGACGAAGGCGAGCATGTGCCCGATGTGCGGACGGTCCTGCACCGTCATCCCGCAGAAATAGATGCCGACCGAGCCGGATTTCACGGGCTCGAACTCTTCCTTCCGCGCGCGGAGCGTATCGTAGACCTTGAGAGCCACAGGTGGGTCCTTTCTCCCGTCCGATGCGTTACACGAGGCCGGCGACCGACTTCGCGTCGAGCGTTTTCACGACCTCGATGACGAGTCTCGCCGCGTTGTCGAAATCTCTGCGGCAGATGATCCCGGCGGCGCTGTGGATGTGCCGCATCGGCACGCCGATGACGATCGTCGGCACGCCCGCCGCGTTGAGATGCACCCGCCCCCCGTCCGTGCCGCCGAAGGGGATCGCGCTGAACTGGTGCGGAATCTTCCTGCGCTTCGCGATGGTGATGATGTGGTCGCGGAGCTTCACGTTGGGAATGAGCGTGGCGTCGTAGACGCAGATCGAGACGCCGTCGCCGAGCCTGCCCGAGCTTCCCTCGGCGGAGCCGGGCGTGTCCTGCGCGACGTCGACCTCGAGGATGATGCAGACGTCGGGATTCGTCTCGAAGCCGCTCGTCACGGCGCCCCGGATACCGACCTCCTCCTGCACGGTGCCCACGCCGATGACGGCGTTCGGGTGCTTCGCCTTCGCGAGCGCGCCGAGCACCTCGATCAGCATGACGCAGCCGGCGCGGTCGTCCCACGCCTTGGCCATGTAGGAGCGAGCGCCCTCAAGGATCGTGAAGGGGAACCGGGGCACCACGGGGTCGCCCGGACGTATGCCGAGCGAGTCGGGCTTCATCTTCCCGAAGAGTCCGACGTCGATGTAGAGATCCTTCGCCTTGAAGGGGCCCTTGCGCTCGTCCTCTTCCATTTCGTACGGGTTCTTCGTGCCGATGACTCCCGGCACCTCCCCCCTCGACGTGCGTATCGCGACGGGGAGCGCGATCATCCGCGGATACCACCATCCGCCGAGCGGGTTGAACCGCACGAACGAGCCGGAGAAATGGGACACCATGAAGCCGACCTCGTCCATATGCGCGGCGAGCATGACGCGCGGGCGCTCCGCGCCCCCCTTGAGCCGCGCGATGCAGGAGCCGAGACGATCCTTGCCGACCGTGGCGATCGGGGAAAGGCGCCGTTCGAGGAGCGAGAATATTTCACCCTCGAATCCGGAAACGCCCGGCGCTTCTGTAAACTCTTTCAGTAACGCTTCGATCCGGTCCATCGCATGCTCCTTGTCTTATGTACTTCTCTCGACCGCCATCGCGCAGATGCGCTCGACGAGATCCTCGAAGCCGATACCGGCCGCCTTCGCCGCCATGGGGACGAGGCTGAGCTCCGTCATCCCGGGCAGCGTGTTGACCTCGAGGCAGTACGGCTCCCCCTCATCCGTCACGCGGAAATCGACCCTCCCGTAATCCCTGCACGCGAGCGCGTCGAACGCGCGCACGGCCTCGCGGCAAATGCGCCGCGCGACCGCCTCGTCGATCCCGGCCGGCGCCACGTAGCGGCTCGACCCTTTCGTGTACTTTCGCTTGTAATCGTAGAACCCTCCCTCGGGGATGATCTCGACGAGGGGCAGCGCCTCGCCGCCGAGGATCGCCGCGGTGAGCTCCCTCCCCGGGACGTACCGCTCGACGACGCACTCGCATCCGAAACGCGCCGAAAGCCCGAGCGCCGCATCCAGCGCGGCGGCCTCCGGGACGAACGAGAATCCGACGCTCGAGCCCTGACAGTTCGGCTTTGCCACGACGGGAAATCCGAACGCCTTCTCGATGGCGGCCGCGGCGCCGGCGCGCCCTTCGCCCGAAGAGACGTCGACGAGGATGTGCTGCGCCGTCTGAACGCGCGCCTCGCGGAAAAGCGCCTTCGAGCGGTCCTTGTTCATCGCGAGCGCGCTCCCGAGAATTCCCGAGCCGGTGTAGCGGATTCCCGCGGCTTCGAGCAAGGCCTGGACGGTGCCGTCCTCCCCCTTCCCCCCGTGGAGCGCCACGAACACAACGTCCGCGGTGCGGACGGGCCCGGCCTCAAGCCACGCGAAGGCCTCTTCAGGAGCGAGCGGCGCAAGCTCCTCCGGGGGGCGCTCTCCGATCTTCGCCGTGGCGGGCTCCGCGGCGGCCCCCGGCGGGAGCGCCGGATCGACGGCGTACGTTTCGTGCCCTCTCGCCCGGAGCGCCTTTATGATCCCGGCGCCGCTCGCGAGCGACACGTCCCGTTCAGGGGAATCTCCTCCGAGAAGAACCGCCACCTTCATTTCCGTTTCCTCACGTTTCCTCCGCTTTCTACGGTTGTTTCGACTCCGCAAGCGCGGCGCGGATGGACTCGAGAACGCTGTCCTTTCCCCTGATCTCCATGACACGGGAGAGATCGGGGCCGTGGAGCGAGCCCGTCACCGCGGCGCGGAGCGGCATGTAGAGCGCCTTGCCCTTGACCCGGAGCCGGGCGCCCGTATCCTTGATACGCGCGGCGAGCGCGGGCGCCTTCCACTCGCCGCATTCGCCGAGGGCCGCGATGAGCGCCTCGAGGATCTCGCGCGAAGCCGCGGCCGTCTCCCGCGCCTCGCCCTCGAGCGCCGGAGGCCCAAGCCTGAACGGTTTGATCTCTTCTTCGATCTTCGAGAAGCACGACAGATTCTCCGCGAGAATCGCGAAGATCTCCTTGAGCCTCTAGCGCGGGTAGAACTCTCTCACGTCGCCCGGGAAATAGGGAAGCGCATCCTCGAAATAGCGCCCGATGCCGCCCGACCGCACGTGCTGCGCCGACACCCAGTTGAGCTTCACCTCGTCGAAGATGCCCGGGGACGGCGATACGCGCTCGAGCGTGAAGAGCCGGATCAGCTCCTCGGCCGTGAATATCTCCCCTCCGCCGGGCGGGGACCAGCCGAGAAAGGCGAGGTAGTTGACGATCGCCTCGGCGGGGTAGCCGCGTTCCCGAAAATCGCAGATGTTCGGGGCGCCGTGCCGCTTGCTCAGCTTCGAGCGGTCGGCTCCGAGAATGAGCGGGATATGGGCGAACCGGGGCATTTCGAGGCCGAGCGCCTCGTAGATCATGATCTGCCGCACCGTGTTCGAAAGATGCTCCTCTCCCCGGATCACATGCGTGATCGCCATGAGCGAATCGTCGATCGTCGCGGCGAAGTTGTAGGTGGGAAGAGCGTTCGAGCGCATGACGACGAAATCGCCAACCATCCCCGGGGGAAAGACCACCTTCCCCCGGATGAGATCGTCGAGGCTGCGCCCGTCGCTCTCCGGAACGAGGAAGCGGATGCTCTCGGGGCAGCCTTCCGAGCGTTTCCGCTCGCGCTCGGCGGCGTCCAGGGAGCGGCACGTTCCGTCATAGCGGGGCGCGAGGCCGGCCTTGAGGCGCTCCTCCTTTTTCCGTTCGAGCTCCTCGTCCGTGCAGAAGCACGGGTACGCCTTCCCCTCCGCGACGAGCCGCGCGGCCCGCTCGCGGTAGAGGGCGACACGCTCGGACTGCCGGTACGGACCGAAGGCGCCGTCGCGCCCGGGCCCCTCGTCCCACGTGAGGCCGAGCCACGCGAGATCCTCGATGAGCATCTCCTCGAGCGCGCGCTCGGAGCGCTCGACGTCGGTGTCCTCGATGCGCAGAACGAAGAGCCCCCCCTCATGGCGCGCGAAGAGCCAGTTGAAGAGAGCGGTCCGGGCACCGCCCATGTGGAGGTGGCCCGTCGGGCTCGGCGCGAATCGAACACGGACCTGTTTCACGGTGAGAGACACTCCTCCCCGCCGCGCGGCGGGGGCGTCATGTGGTCTTTTCAAGGAGCACGACCGCTTCGGCTGCGATCGCGCGCTTTTCGCCGACGGGGCCGAGCCCCTCCCCCCGCGTCGCCTTGATCGAGATGTCCCTGGCGTCCGCCTCGAGCGCCGCGGCGATCACGCCGGCCATCTCCGCGCGGTAGGGCGCGAGCTTCGGTTCCTCGGCGTTGACGATGCAGTCGGCGTTCACGAGGCGCCAGCCGCGCTCCGCGACCATTCCGGCGACGCGTTCGAGGATGCGAACGCTCGCCGCATCCTTCCATTCATCCGTCTCCGGAAAGTGGGCGCCGAGGTCGCCGAGGTTCAGGGCGCCGAGGAGCGCGTCGCAGAGGGCATGGATCAGGGCGTCCGCGTCGGAATGTCCCGCGAGTCCCTTTCCGTGCGCGATTCTCACGCCGCCGAGGAAGAGCGGCCTTCCCTCGACGAGCGGATGGATATCGTAGCCGATTCCGATTCTGAACGAACCCTTCGCCTTTTTCATCGGATCCCCGGCGGGAAGGCCGCCGCTCACTGCTGCGCGCACGGCGGAAGCTCGAGCTTTCTTCCCGAAAGGAAACTGCCCATGATCTCGAGGTCTTCCTTGACGGTGACCTTGATGTTCCACACTTCCCCCTCGACGACCTTCACGGGGAAACCGGCTGCAAGCACGAGCGAGCTCTCGTCGGTCGCCGTGCTGATCGATTCGCCGGCCGCGCCCACCGCCTTCGAGAGGACGTCGTAGGTGAACGCCTGCGGCGTCTGGATCCCGACGACGCGGTCGCGCGGAACGATTCCCTCGAGAACGTCGTCGCGGAGCCGCCCCAAGGTCTCGGTCACTCCGAGCGCCGGGACCGCCGCGCCGTGCTCACGCGCCGCGTCCACGACGCGGGCGATGAGCCCGACGGAGACGATCGGCCTGCACGCGTCGTGCACGATCACGAGTCCCCCGGGTCTGATCGAAGCGAGCCCGATCGCGACCGATTCCTGCCGCGTCTCGCCGCCGAGGAGAACCTCATGCGGGACACCGGGCACCTCGGCCGCGAGCTCCTTGGCCGCCTCCGCCTCCCAGCCCGCCGGCACCATGACGGCGTACCGCGAGATGCCCCCCCACGCGTTCAGCGCGCGAAGGGACCACGCGAGAAGCGGCCTCCCCTCGACGGGGTAAAAGCTCTTCGGCATTTCGCGGCCGAAGCGAACGCCTCTCCCGGCCGCGGCCACGAGGCAAACGATCTGTTCCTTCATATGCACGGCTCCATTTCTCCGGGGTCAGAATATGCTGACCTTGAGATATTTCTTTGGATGCGCTTTCACGTCCGTCACGAGCTCGTCGAGGTCCTTGACCGTCTTCTCGAGCCTGTCGAGAAGGGCGCGGTCCTGCATGAGACCCCCGATCGTGTTGTCGTTCCGCTTCAGGGAGGACGCGAGCACGGCGAGACTGTCGGTGACGGCCGTCATGCGCCGCACGAGCTCGGGCAGGTTCCTGCCCGCCGTGCCGTACGAAGTGATCATCGTGTCGATCGTCCCCGCGTTCTTCGCGAGGAGCCGGTCGACCGTGTCCGCCGAGCGCTTGAACGACTGCACGCCCGCGCCGAACGCGGGGGCGTCACGGTCGAGGAGCGTGCGGAGCCGCTCGCTCGCGGCGGCGAGGTTCTCGACGGTCATCTTGAGCCTGTCCCCATGGGTGAGGGTCGCCGCGAGCCGCTGCATGTCCTTCGTGAGCTGGGTGAGCTCGTCCATGATGTTGCCGAGAAAGGCGAGCGCCTCCGTTATGCCGGGCTCATACGAGCCCTGCATAATCGATCCCGGTTTGAGGAAGCGGTCCGACCTTCCGAGCTCGATCGTGACGATGCGTCCCCCCATGATCCCGATGGCCTGAAGCACGGCGTGGGAGTCCTCGGGGATCTTCGCGTCGGTGTCGATCTCCATCGTGAGGAGCACGTCCTTCTCGCGCAGGAGCACGTCCTTCACCTTCCCCTTTTCGACGCCGTTGAGGTTGACCTTGTCGCCTGGGCCCACCCCTCCGACCTCGGGGAAGATGGCCTGGATCTCGTACTTGCCGTGCGCCACCTTGAACCCGTTGAACCACATGAGCCCGATGATGAGGATGAGAGAGGCGATGAAGACGGTGAGTCCGACCTTGATCTCGAGCGATTTGTACTCCATCGATTTTCCGCCGTTCCGGTTACGTTGACTCGTTGACCCCGCCTGCTCGTCTCAGATCGGCTTGATGGGGCCTTCTGCCTTTCCCTCGACGAACTGCCGGAGCACCGGATTGTCCGTCCGGCGAACCTCCTCCGGCGTGCCCGAATATATGATCTTCCCCTCGTAGAGCATCGCGATGCGATCCCCCACGTGATAGGCGCTCCTGATATCGTGGGTGACCACGACCGACGTAACGGCGAGCTCCCGCTGGAGGGTCCTGATGAGCTCGTTGATTACGTCCGCCATGATGGGGTCGAGCCCCGTCGTCGGCTCGTCGTAGAGCACCATCTGCGGGTTCATGGCGACGGCGCGCGCGAGGCCGACCCGCTTCTTCATCCCCCCGCTCATCTCCGCGGGGTACTGGTCATGCACACCGGTGAGACCGACGAGCTCGAGCTTCTCGGAGACGACCTTCGCGATCTCCTCGTCGCTCATCTCCGAATGCTTCCGCAGGGGAAGAGCCACGTTTTCTCCGACCGTCATCGAATCGAAGAGCGCACAACTCTGGAAAAGCATACCAAAGTGCAAGCGCATTTGGTACAGCTTTTTCCTCGTGAAACGGGTGATATCCTCGCCCTCGAACGTGATTTCGCCCGCGTCCGGCTGCAGGAGCCCCGTGATATGCTTGAGGAGCACGCTCTTCCCGCAACCGCTGCGGCCGATGACGACGAGCGTCTCCCCGTGCATGATGTCGAGATCGAGCGAATCGAAGACGAGGTGAGGGCCGAACGATTTCTTGAGGCCCCGGATTGTCACGATCGTGCCGTTCGCATGCTGTTCCACGACGGACCTCCTACGATGCCGGCGCGAAGATGATACGAAAGATGATGGACGCCAAGAGGTAGTTCGAAACGAGAATGAGAAGGCACGAGGTCACGACCGCCTTCATCGTCGCGATCCCGACTCCCTCCGCCCCGCCCCTCGTCTCGAATCCGTGATAACACCCCATGAGGGCGATGATGAAGCCGAAGACAAAGGTCTTCATGAGCCCGCCGACGAGATCCTGCGTGCGGAAGAGGAGCTTGAGCCCGCTCTCGAAGGTGTTGAAGCTCACGTGGAGCGAGATGTTCGCGACGACCATGCCGCCGAGGATGGCGAGGAAATCCGAGAAGATCGTCAGCACCGGAAGCATGATCGTGGAGGCGACGACGCGCGGGAGAACGAGGTATTCGACCGGGTCGATCGCGATCATCTCCATCGCGTCGATCTGCTCGGTGACCTTCATCGTTCCGAGCTCCGCCGCGATCGATGCGCTCACGCGGCCCCCGACGACAAGTGCCGTGAGCACAGGTCCGAGCTCGAGGGTGACGGATTTGCCGACGACGGTCCCGAGGTACTGGAGCGGCACGTAGCCGTGGAACTGATACGCCGCCTGGACCGAGGTCACCGCTCCCACGAAGAGCGAGGTCACGAGCACGAGGGGAATCGAGCCGATCCCGATCCGGTCCATCTGCTGCAGGGTGCTCCGGGCGTTCGCGAAGGTGCGCGGGAGGGTCTGGCACGTGCGCCACATGAGCAGGAACACGCCGCCCGTATCCTGAATGAATTCGAGGAAGAATCTGCCGAGGATGACGAACGGTGTCACCTAGAAAACCTCCGGCTGTTCCTCGACGCCGGCGGGGGCCGCCGAATGGAAGCGGGTGTACGTCTTCTCGAAGACGAGCGGCACCATGCCCGTCGGGCCGTTCCGCTGCTTCCCGATGATGAGCTCCGCCCTTCCCTGCTTGTCGGGATTATCCGGATCGTATAACTCCGGACGGTAGAGGAAGAGGACGAGATCGGCGTCCTGCTCGATGGCGCCCGACTCGCGGAGGTCGGAGAGCATCGGCCGCCGGTCCCCGCCGCGGGCCTCGACGGCGCGCGAGAGCTGCGAGAGGGCGATGACGGGGATCGAGAGCTCCTTCGCGAGCGACTTCATCGACCGCGATATCGAGGATATCTCCTGCTGCCGGTTCTCCGAGCGCTCGCTGCACCGTGCGAGCTGGAGGTAATCGATGATGACGAGGGCGACGTCATATTCGGATTTCAGCCGCCGCGCTCGCGCCCGCATATCGAGCGTCGAGATGGCGGGGGTGTCGTCGATGAAGACGGGCGCCTCGGAGAGGAGCCCCGCGGCGTTCGTGAGGCGCTCGATGTCCTTCGCCGAGGTGAACCCGCGGCGCACCTTCTGCGCGTCGACCTGGGCCTCCGAGCAGAGGAGGCGCTGCACGAGGAGCTCCTTCGACATCTCGAGGCTGAAAATGGCGACGGGCTTGCGCTCCATGAGCCCGACGTGCTGCGCGATGTTGAGGGCAAAACTCGTCTTCCCCATCGAGGGGCGCCCGGCGATGATGACGAGATCGCTCGGGTGAAACCCGGCCGTGTATTTGTCGAGATCGATGAAGCCGCTCGCGAGCCCCGTGATGCTCTGGCGCGTCTCGTGCACGCGCTGGATCTCCTCGAAGCGCTCCTTGAGGACGTCCTTGATGTGCACGAATCCCTGGGTCACGCGCGACTCGGAGATCTTGAATATCTTCTGCTCGGCGGCATCGAGAATCGCGTCCGCCTCGCGGCTCGCTGCGTAGGCGTCCTCGGCGATGGCCGTCGAGGCGCGGATGAGCTGGCGGAGAATGTATTTGTCGAGGACGATCCGCGCGTAGTGCTCGATGTTGGCCGCGCTCGGGGTGCTGTCGACGAGATCGGTGAGCGCCGTGATGCCGCCGATGCCGTCGAGGTCCCCCGTTTTTCTCAGCTCCTCGGAGAGCGTCATGACATCGATCGGCTCATGCTTCGTGAAGAGCGTGGTCATCGCGCTGAATATCTTTCCGTGCGCGGGGCGGTAGAAATTCTCCGGCGCGACGATCTCGATCGCCATCGTCGCCGCCTCGGGCTCGAGGAGCACGCCCCCGAGGACCGCGCGCTCGGCCTCCAGGTTCTGAGGCGGCACACGCTCGATGTTCTTGAGCTCGAAGCGAGTGTTTGTCGTGCTTTCCATCATGCGCCCTCCCCGATCGCTTCATCGTAGAGCTTCCGCACCATCTTGAGATCCTCCCAGGCGTCGCGCTTCAGGTTCGGATTCCTGAGGAGCGCAGCCGGATGATACACCACCGCGACCGGAACGTCGTTATAGTAATGCACGCCCTGCCTGAGAATCGAGAGCGCCGTCGGCTTCTTGAGAAGGCCGTGCGCCGCGATCCTCCCGAGCGCGCAGATGATGACGGGACTCATGAGCTCGAGCTGGCGGAGGAGGTAGGGCTCGCATGCGGCCATCTCGTCCTCCTGCGGCTCGCGGTTGTTCGGCGGGCGGCACTTCAGGATATTGGTGATGTAGACCTCGTCCCGCGAGAAGCCGATCGCGGCGAGCATCTTCGTGAGGAGCTGCCCGGCCCTCCCCACGAACGGGAGCCCCTGCAGGTCCTCTTCCCGCCCCGGGGCCTCGCCGATGAAAACGATCTTCGAGCGCGAGTCCCCGCTCCCGAAGACGGTCCGCGTCCTCCCCTCCGCGAGGCGGCAGCGAACGCATGTCGAGACGAGCGTGTCGAGCTTCGGAAGATCGTACTCCGAGAGATCGAGCCCCACTTTCTTCGCGGGTTCGCCGAAGAGCGAGGATTGCTCGGCCGGCTGCGGCTCGCGCGTGACGCGAATGCCGGGTTTCCTGTCGACGACGGGAGAGGTAAGCATGACGATGTCCCGTTCGCTCCGCCGCGGCACGTCGCTCGCGGCCGTGCCTTCCCCGGTGCCCGCAATAGCGGCGGCACACGCGGCGCCCGCGTCCCCGAGGACGCGATAGGCGACGTCCATCCCGCAGCCCTGCCGGGCGAGGAGATACCGCCTGATCGCCCCGAGATCGTTCAGATTCATTGAGCCCCTTACCGCTTGAAGCGCTTCACGCGCCTGTCCGCCGCGAGCGCGTCGAGGATGACGGTCGCCGCATCCTCTTTCGAAAGAAGAGCGCTCGTGAAGAGCTTCGCCTGTCCCCTGAAAAGCGTGATCCGGTTCGTCGGCACGGAAAAGCCCGTCTTTTCCCCGGGCGCGTTGAGGGCCATATAGTCGCAGCCCTTCTCCCTCGCCTTCTTCAGCGCATTCGCCTCGCCGTTTGCAGTCTCGAGAGCGAAGCCGACGACGATCTGGTCCTTCTTCTTATTCTTGAGAGAGGCGAGAATATCCTCCGTCGCGCGGAGCTCGAGGGAGAGCGTCTCCCCCTTTCTCTTGATCTTCTGCACCTCTCGCTTCACCGGAGCAAAATCGGAAACCGCCGCGGCCATGATGCAGACGTCGCAGCGCTTAAACACCTTCGTCACGGCGCTCTTCATCTCGGCCGCGGTCGTGACGCCTTGAACCGCGTCCACGCGCGGCACCGGCACGTCGACCGCGCCGTGGATCAAGGTCACATGCGCCCCCCGCGCGCGCGCGGCGGTCGCGATCGCGAATCCCATCCGTCCCGACGAGCGGTTCGTGATGTAGCGCACGGGGTCTATCTCTTCCTCGGTGCGCCCCGCCGTAACGAGCACCCTGACCCCCGCGAGATCCCCCGGCGCGAACGAGGCCTCGAGCGCCTTCACGATGTCTTCGGGCTCCGCCATGCGCCCGGGCCCGGCGTCCCCGCAGGCGAGGGCGCCCGAGCCGGGCTCGAGAATGATTCTGCCGTCGGCCCTGAGCGTCTCGATATTGCGCTGGACCGCCTTATTCGCCCACATGATCTCGTTCATCGCGGGGGCGAAGATAACCGGCGAGCGCGAAGAGCAGAGCACCGTGCTCGCGATTTCGTCCGCGACGCCGAGAGCCGCCTTCGCGATGATGTCGGCGGTGGCAGGCGCCACGACCACGCGGTCGGCCCACTTCGAGAGCTCGACGTGCTCGACGGCGGGACGCTCGCGGCGCGTGAAAATGTTGAGTGAAACGCGGTTTCCCGAAAGGACCTCGAAGGTGAGCGGCGTGACGAACTCAGTTGCGGCCGCGCTCATCACGACCCGGACCTCGGAGCCGCGGCACGTGAGAAGGCGAACCAGGACCGCGGACTTGTAGGCGGAGATACCGCCCGTCACCACAAGAAGGATCTTCTTCCCCGATAACCCTCCCTCGTGGTTATTTCTCCTCTCCCGGTTCCGCATACGTATACTTCACTTTCCCGTCGACAAGCCGCCTCATCGCGATCGTGGTGGGTTTCTCCTCTATCTCCTCGCCGGAGAGGTGGATCAGAATGTTGATCCTCCTCGCCTCCTTCGCCATGATCCGAACCGCCTCATACCTGTTCGGAACGATTTCGAGAATTCTCTCAAGCGTCGCCATGTTCATAATCAACCCTCACTCTGGGTTTAAGTTGCGCCCTCAGAGAGGCGATACGGTCATAGAAAAAAGGGCGATTGCCTCCGGCATCATTCCTTTGTAATAGGAGTCGAATACTAATAGAAATCCGGCCTTCGCGCAATGACAAACTGCGGGGGGTCTTTACCTGGGTCTAGGCCGATACGGACTGTGTCATGGAAGTCAAGGGACCGTAACTCGTTCTCTCACTTAAACAAAGACTTCATATCTCCCCACGAGTTCTTCTTGACTCCTACCGTGCACTTGACCGGATAGTATCCCATTCGAGTACTGCCGCAATAAGCCGGGACATGCCCCTCGGCGCAGGGCGAATTCACCTGGAGATAGTAATTGCCGCTGCCAGTCGTCCCGCAGAAAAGCGGGTCTGATGAGATATTGCCGTTGATGCCCGTCTGATCGACAAGGGAATCACAGTAGTTCGACGGCGCATTATTCCATACGTCGTTGCATGCAAAGACGATTTGACTTGAAGGAATGTCGCTCATCATTCCCCCCCACTGTTCGCTTCTGTTGTTCGCTATGATGTTGCTCGAAATCGCGGGATACGATGCACTCCCCAAAACATAGATCGAACCTCCCAATATGCTCGCATAGTTGTTCACGATGGTGTTATTGCTGATGGTCGGTGAACAGTTGTCGACAAGAATTGCGGCCCCCGAGAAGGCTGAATTGCCAAATATCAGATTGCCTTCTA
>DATCCP010000038.1:0-3264 GCA_036511215.1 Candidatus Krumholzibacteriaceae bacterium | reverse complement strand
ATCTGGTGGGCGAAGCAGGACTTGAACCTGCGACCTCCTGCTTGTAAGGCAGGCGCTCTAACCAACTGAGCTATTCGCCCGAGAGGTTTATAGAAGTGCCAGGGGTACGAATATGCAGTACCCGAGGACGAGGAGCACGGGGGCGACGGAAATGGAGCCGTAGCTGAGAAATACGTAGCCCGCGACGATCGAGGCGAACCCGAGGGCCAAGATCCAGTTCCGGTACTTGCGCAGCGCATGCATTTCAGGATCCTCTTTTCTTCAGGCCGTTTGGAGCTTTCCGTACAATGATAGCCATAAAACGGGCGATGTCAAGAAGGCTCTAGCGTCTCGTTCATGCTTCCGGAGCGATATCCCTCGATATCAACGGTGATATACTGGAAGCCGAGTTTCTTCAGACCCCTCGCAATCTTCCGCCGCATGGCGCCGTCGAGCAGGCGGTCGAGCTCCGCCGGCGGCACTTCGATCCGGACGAGCTTTCCGTAGTAGCGGAGCCTGCAGGAGCTGAAACCGAGCGAAAACAGGTACTTCTCTCCCTTGAGCACCTGATCGAGCTTCTCGACCGTGATGCGCTCCCCGTACGGGAACCGCGAGGCGAGGCACGCGAGCGCCGGTTTGTCCCACGTGGGGAGAGCGCGCTCGCGGGAAAGAGCCCTGATCTCGGCCTTCGTGAGATTCGCCTCGATGAGCGGGCTCTTCACGCCGAGCTCCCTGACGGCCCGGATCCCGGGCCGGTAATCCGCCGTGTCGTCCGCGTTCGAGGCCTCGATCACGCACGCGAGGCCGCGCTCCTTCGCGAGGACAGCGAGCCTCGAAAAGAGCACCTGTTTGCAGATGTAGCAGCGCTCCGGCGGGTTGCTGCAGTATTCCTCGTGCATGACCTCGTCGGTGCGGATGACCTCGTGCGCCACGCCGAGCCTCTTCGCGAGAGCCTTCGCCCCTTTGACCTCATCGGGCTGCACGACCGGAGAGGCGGCGGTGACCGCCAGAAGCTTCGGGCCGAGAACGTCCTTGGCGACGCTCAGGAGAAAGGTCGAATCGACCCCTCCCGAGAACGCGACGAGGGCGCTCCCGCAGCCGGCGATCGTCCGCTCGAGCGTGGCGAGCTTGTCAGCCAGTGCTCTGTTTCTTGGCCGGCTCCTTCGCCAGTGATCTTGTTGGAGCTTTTTCATTCGGAATCGTGTCCCTCAACGATTTGGCGTATCTCTTCGCCTTCATGTGCTCCTCGTGCGTCCTCGAGAAAAAGTGGCTCCCGTCCCCCGCCGCGACGAAGTACAGATCCTCGCACCCCTCGAGCGGACGCACCGCGGCGATGAGAGAGGCGCGGCTCGGGCTGCAGACAGGCCCCGGCGGGAGACCCTTGGTGCGGTACGTATTGTACGGCGACGCAACCTTGAGATCGCTGTAGTGCAGCGCGCGCCGGACGCCCCCGAGGGCATAGGCGACCGTCGGATCGGCCTCGAGGCGCAGCCCCTGCCGCAGCCGGTTGTGATACACGGCGGATATGCGGCTCATCTCCGATTCATCCTGCGCCTCCGCCTGAATGATCGAGGCCAGCGTGACGATCTCGTTCGTCGACAACCCCGCGCCGGCCGCGTAATCGGCGATGTCCCTGTTATAGATCTCGCGGAAGCGTTCAACCATCCGCTTCGCGAGATCATGCGACGAAATCGGCCAGCTCAGGAGATACGTGTCGGGGAACAGATACCCCTCGAGCGAAGGCGCGCTGATGCCGAGCTGCTTGATGAAGCCGGAGTCGTTCGCGATTTCAGAGAACTGCGCCGAATCGATCTCGACCTCCCGATGTACGGTCCCGGCGATCTCCCGGAGCATGAATCCTTCCGGGATCGTGAGGCGCGTCACCTCGAACTCGGCGTGGGAGAGCTTGTGGAGCATCCGCGAGATGCTCATCCCGTCGAGGAACACGTAGCGCCCCGCCTGGACCTTCTTGTCCTTCTTTGTAAGAACGGCGACCCAGCGGAAAAGGGTCGGATGCTTGAGAACTCCCTTCGCGACGAGCATGTTCTGGACGTCGCGGAGGTACGCTCCGGGAAGGACGCGGATCTCGACCTGAGGCGCCCGCGCATCGATGCTTTCACCGTAGTAGAGAATGCCGATGTACACCGCGGCGAGGAGCGCAGCGGAGAACACAAGCGCGAGAATGGTCGAGATCTTCTTCATCGCTCAGTCCTCGCGTCGAGATAGCTCTGCAGGAGGAGCACCGCCGCGAGCTTGTCGACGTCTCGGGCGTCGAAGCTCCGCTCGCCGCTCCGCAGCACCCGCTCCGCCTCGAGGCTCGTCATCCGTTCATCCTGAAGAACGACCTCGATCCCGAATCGTTTCTCGATGCGCCCGGCGAGGGCGCGCGAGCGCTCGGAGCCCTCGATTTCCTCGCCGCGCATGGAGAGCGGCAGCCCGACGATCACCGTCGCGATCGCATTGCGCTCGATGATGGCGCCCAGATGATCCAGAAACTCCCGTCCCTTCCCGGTTTCGAACGTCTCGATCCCCTGCGCCGTTATCCCGAGCGGATCGCTCATCGCGAGCCCGATGCGCTTCGTGCCGGGATCGATCGCGAGGACGCGCGCCACGTTGTCTTTTCTCTCCGCCATAGCGTCTACTTCATCCGCATCAAGACGAGGATCGTCAGATCGTCCCCGGCTCCCTTCGGGCCGGCGAAGACGTTGACCGTCTCGACAATTGAATCCCTCACTTCGTGCGCGCGCTTTCCGTTCAACGACGCGAGAAACTCCTGAAGCCGCGCCTCGCCGAAGAACTCTCCCGCGGCGTTCGTCGCTTCGGTCACGCCGTCGCTCGTCACGACGAGGAGGTCCCCCGGCCTGAACTCGAGCGTCTTGTGCTCGTATCCGAACTCGGGGATCACGCCGAGGATGAGACCGCTGTATCCGAGCACTTCGATGCCTCCGCCGCGGCGCACCATAATGGGAAAGACGTGCCCCGCGTTCGTGTACCCGAGCATATCACGGTCCATGTCGAGGCATCCGTAAAAGAGCGTCGCGAATTTGTCCTCGGCGGTCGTCTCGCACATCATCGTGTTGAGCCTGCCGACGAGCTCGACGGGACGCTCCATGCGGTCCAGATTCGAACGAAGGCTCGCCTGCAGCGACGCCATGAGGAGTGCGGCGGGCACTCCCTTCCCCGATATGTCGGCCACCGCGACCGCCAGCAGCGAGCCCCGGTGGAGAAAATCGTAGTAATCCCCGCCGACCTGCTTGCTCGAGACGCTCAGCGCCGACACCTCGT
>DATCCP010000037.1:0-4802 GCA_036511215.1 Candidatus Krumholzibacteriaceae bacterium | reverse complement strand
CTTCGCCCCCGGCATCAGCCGGAGCTGCCCGTCCGTCACGACCTTTTCCCCCGCCTGGACGCCGCTCATGATCACGACCTTGTCGTCGAGCCTCGTCCCCTGAACGACCGGGCGCATGTCCGCCGTGGAATCGGGCCGGACGACGTAGATATAGTCCCCCTGCTGCGAGCTCTGCACGGCGGCCGAAGGAACGACAACTGCATTGCGCTGTTTCGTGAGAACGAGACCGACCTGCACGAACTGGCCCGGCCAGAGAGCGCGGTTCCCGTTCGGGAAGGTCGCCTTGAGCAGGATCGTACCCGTCCGCTCGTCCACTTCATTATTGATAAAGGTGAGTTTCCCCTCATAGACGTTGGCCGAATCCGACGGAAGATACGCCTGCACGGCGAGCGTCCCGCGCTGCGAATACCGGCGCACGTCGGTGAGCTGCTCTTCGGAAATCGTGAAGTTCACGTACACGGGGACGATCTGATTGATCGTGACGAGGGGGCTCCCGCCGTTCGCCGTGATGAGATTTCCCTGTTTTACGAGAAGGTTCCCGGTCCGCCCGGCGATCGGCGCGCGAATCGTGCAGTAATCGAGGTTGAGGCGGGCGCTCTGAACGGCGGCTTCGTCGGCCTGGACCGTCGCCTTCGCGGCCGCCGACGTCGACACGATCGAATCGTACTCCTCTTTCGTGACGTAGTCCTTCTTCACGAGGTCAGCATAGCGGGCGAGATCGGCCTCGGCGTTGGCCTGTTTCGCCTTGTCCCGGTCGAGATTCGCCTGCGCCTGCTGGAACATCGCCTCATACGGATCGGGGTCGATCTGGAAAAGGAGGTCCCCCTTCTCGACCTCCTGCCCCTCGCTGAATCCCGCGTGGAGAAGCTGGCCGCTCACGCGAGCGGTCACGGAAACGGTATTGAACGCGTCGACCGTTCCTATCGCGCTCAGCTTGACCGGCACGTCCATCGAAACGGCCACCTGCGCCATGACCGGAACGACGGGCGGGCCCTTGTGCTGATTCTTCCTGCTCGCGCATCCGCTCGGCAACACAATCGCCGCCGTGAGAAGCACGGCGAGCGCGATGAGCCGAGGCGACGTGCCGATACGAAACATCATGGCTTTCCTTCCTTGCTGTCATTTCCCTTGCCGGGCTCCGAATCCGGCGAGCGCCCCGTCAAATCGGAGGCTTCCAGTGTGCCGGTGTCGTAGGCCAACTGCGCGACCGCGAGCCACCAATCGGCGCGCGCCTGGATTTGCTGCGCGCGGGCGCTCTCGAGCTCGGACTGAGCCGTCAAGAGATCGAGTATGCTCCCGACCCCGGCCTTATAGCGCCCCGTCGCAACTTCCTGGTTCTGCGTCGCGCTCGTCATGAGATCGTCGCTGGTTCGGATCTTCTGATTGGCGGTCTGCAAATTGTAGTAGCTCGTCCAGACCTGGAGGGTGACGAGATCCTTGACGCCCCGCGCGTTGGCGGCCGCGGCGTCGGCGAGAGCCTTCGCCTGCTGAACGTCGTATCTGTGCGAAAAACCGGTGAAAAGCGGAAAACTCAATCCTATCGTCAGATTGTAGCTGTCGCTTCCCGTCGGATCATTCTCCAGATAGAGGCGGCCGGCGCTGCCGCTCGCCGAGATCGATGGATACCCCTGCGCCGCCACGCTTCTGATGTGCGCGCGCGCCTCGAGGGCCTGGGCTCGGGCGGCGGCCAGATCGGGCCGTTCCTTCATTGCCGTGTCGAGATACGCCTCCACGGACTGAACCGTCTGCTCGAGGGGCGGGGCGCCGATCGGAAGCTCGACGTCGAAGCTCGTATTGGCCGAAAGCCCCATTGCGGTCGCGAGGATCCCGCGGGTCGTCATATGCTGACCCTGCAGCGTCTCGAGCGCGAGCATAGCGCGAGAAAGCGCCGTGCGCGCCTGGAGGACATCCGCGATCGTGGCGAGCCCGGCCGAATGGCGGTCCTCGGCGACGTTCACGCTCGCCTGCGCCTCGTCGACGGTCGCTTGCTGCGCCGCCAGGAGCGCCTTCGCGGCGAAATAGCTGTAATACGCCTGCTCGACCTGGAGTATCACACTCTGGATCGACGAATTGTGCGTCCAGCTGGCCGCAAACATCGCCTCGCGCGTCTCCTCGACGGAGGCGCCGCGCCCGCCGAAATCGAAAAGCAGCCAGCCGATGGTGCCGCTTACCGAGTAGGTCCGCTCTCCGGAGGCGAGCCGCCCGCCGGCGGCGGCGTTCTTCTGCCAGTTCACCGAGGCGGCGGCGCCTATATCCGGGAAGTACGAGCCGCGCCGGCTGCCGTATGCCGCGGCGGCCGCGAGGGCGTGCGCCCAGGCCCCACGCGTCTGCGTGCTGTTGCGCAGCGCGATGTTCACGATGTCCGCGAGCGTCAGGTTCTGAATGTTCCCGAGAAGCTCCGGCGGGATGAGCGGAGCCGCCTCACGGGCTTCGACGGCCTCGGCTTGAGCGGCCCTCTTCTGCTTTTCGACCGCCTGGGCAGGGGGCTTCCACGGGGTTTCCACCGACGGCGAGGCTCCCGGCGAGCCATATGCCCCCGGCGGATTGTGGGCGCATCCGGCGGCCGCACACATGGCGATCGCGAGCAACATCATCGCGACGCCCGCAGGGGATTTATGTAACCTCTTGCTCATGCTCACATCACCCGCAGAAACGTTGAATAATAACATACGAGATTCATTCACGCAACAGCCCCCGGCCGAGGCGTCCCGTCAATCCCCCTCTTCGCCCGGCGCGTCCAATTCCCGCATGCGGAGCTCGAAGGTCGATTTTCGCTCCTCGTATTCCAGGCTCGCGGATTCGAGTCGCTTGAAGCAGGTCTCGACCTCTTTCTTGGATGCGTGGATCTTGATCGACAGCTCCGCGATCGCGGGGCTGTCGCCCTCCTTCGACGCCGATTCTATGGCCGCGTAGTGACGTTCGAGCTCCGCTTCCGCGTTCACTATCCTCTCCTCCAGCTCCGCGATCCGTTTTTCCAGAGGCCTCAGCGCCTTTGAGCGCTCACGGATGAACTCTGCACGGGCCTGTTTCAGCGCCATTCTCACGGCTCTCATTTCGCGCTTGCCCTCGTCGGTCTCCTTGCCTTTCTGAACGCGCTCCTCATCCCATCCGCGATCCTCCAGAAAGCCCTGATAGCTCCCTTCGAACACGCTCGCCCCACCGCCCTGAAAAACGATCAACCGTTCCGCGAGCCCATGGAGCAGCATCTCGTTGTGCGTCACCATCACGACGGCGCCTTTGAAATCGTCGATCGCCTCGAGAAGCGCGTCGCTCGACTCCATGTCGAGATGGTTCGTCGGCTCGTCGAGGAGAAGCAGGTTCACCGGCATCGCGATGATCGTCCCAAGCATCAACCTGTTCTTCTCTCCCCCCGAAAGGACCTTGACCTTCTTCAGGGCCGCGTCCCCTTCGAACATCATCATCCCGGCTATGTTGCGCGCCCTCTGCTGATCGATGGAGGGATCCGAATGATATATTTCCTCGAGCACGGTTCTATCCTCGATGAGCGCGCCCGCATTCGCCTGCGCGTAGTACGCCGTCGCGGCCGTAGCGTTGTACATGATCTCGCCCGACTGCGGCATGAGCCGCCCGGCGAGCGCTTTGAGAAGCGTCGTCTTCCCTTTGCCGTTTTTCCCGACGACGCAGATTCTGTCGTACGGCCCGACCGAAAACGACAGATCCGAGAAAAGCGCCAGGCCCGGATCGTATCCGAATGCGATCTCCTTCACGTGCATGACCGGCTTGCCGTTGAAGGGCTTCGCGGCGAACGAAAAGTCGAGGTCCCTTGTCTGCTCGAGCTTTTCGAGCTTCTCGTGCCTCTCGAGGGCCTTGATCCTCGACTGGACACGGCTCGCGAGCCGCGCCTTTGCCCGGAAGCGCCGTATGAAGGCCTCCGTCTGCTCTCTCTTCTTTTCGTCCCGGAGCCTCGTTTTCTCGTACACCTCCTCGTCCATCGCGAGCCGCGCGTAGAGCTTGCCCGTGTCCCCCTTGATCTTGCGCAGGCCCTTCCGGTAAATCCCTATGGTGTGCGTGGCGACATTGTCCATGAAGCCCCTGTCGTGCGTTATCAGCATGAGCTCGCCGCGCCAGCCGTTGAGGAATCTCGTCAGCCAGCGGATCGACGTGATGTCGAGGTAGTTGTTGGGCTCGTCGAGGAGGAGCAGATCGAACTCCCGCACGAGGGCCTTCGTCAGATTCAACCGCACCTGGAATCCGCCTGAGAGCTCCGACGGGTGCTTGCGCATGTCGGGCTCGCCGAAGCCGAGCCCCGCGAGGATCTTCTCCACCTTCCAGTGATGACCGCTCTCGGCCGCCGCGAGCCCCCGACACCCCTCTTGGAGGACCGTGTCCTCGGTGAACTCGGGCTCCTGCAGGACGTATCCGATGGAGTAGCCCTTCGGAACCGCGATCGCGCCCGAATCAGGCTCCTCGAGGCCCGCGATGAGACGGAAAAGCGTCGTCTTCCCGTGGCCGTTTCGTCCGACGAGCCCCGCCCGCTCCCCCGCGTTCAGCCTGAAGCTCGCGTCCCTGAACAGCTCCTGGGCGCCGTAGCTCTTCGATATGTTGTCGACGATGATCATTTCAACCTGTCATGCAGCTGCCGGGTTTATGGTATTATTGCATCCGGCACGGCAGCGTGCAAGCCGGATCGAAGCGCTCGATTCCATGCATCATGCGGCGGATGCCGCCTTCCGAGGGAGGACGGGATGGCCTGCTTCATTATCGCGACGATCAGCGGCGGCGGCTCTCTGTTTCAATATTTTTCAGCTCTCGGCAGAGAGCTTGATTCGCGGGGACACCGG
>DATCCP010000036.1:0-5218 GCA_036511215.1 Candidatus Krumholzibacteriaceae bacterium | reverse complement strand
CGCTCATCCCCTGCATTCATGTAATCCCCGATCCATTCCGAATTGAGAACCGCGATGGCGGCCACCCAGCTCGAGAAGCCCGTCTCGATGCCGATCTCGACCATACGAATGTAGAGATCGCTCCCTGCGCCGGAATCCATTCGAGAGAGGCTCGCGTGGCGCATGTAGCGCATCTGTCCCTCGACCGTCCCCGAGAGCTTCATCTTGTCGAGCCGGACGTCCGTCGAATCGGCGCTCGCCGCGCTCGCCATGAGCACCGTCACGATCGCCGCAAAAAGAATCGTCTTTCTCATTCGGTACAGCCTCGGAAAGGTGTCATGCGTCCTTGCTCCGCGAGCTCCCCCGCGCGAGGGACGCGAAAACCCCCGCGGCGCTCAGAACGGAGAAGATGATAAACGCGCTCCTCAGGCTCGTCAAGAATGCTCCGTGACGCTCGGGCGTGATCGGAACCGGGCCGATCTCAAAGGCGAAAATGAGCATCGCGATTCCCATGCTGAGCATCTGGCCGGTCATCCGCATCGTCGCGAGCGTCGCGGAGGCGACCCCGTAGAAGCGCTTCTCGACCGATCCCATTATCGAGTTCATGTTGGGGGACGAGAAGAGCGCGAACCCAAAACCGAGAAGCATGAGGATCAGGGCGATCGCCAAGAGGGAGGTTTCGCGGCTGATGAAGATGAAGGCGAAAAGCGCCGCTCCCGTGAGCGCCATCCCGATGGATGCGACGATTCGCGATTCGATCCGGTCGGACAGGCGCCCCGCGAGCGGCGAGAACGCGGCCATCATAACCGGCTGCGCGACGAGGACGAGACCGGCCTCCTGCGGGCTGAGCGCCTTGATGTACTGGAGGTAGAGGCTCATGAGAAAGGTTACCGCGTTCGACGCGCTGTAGTTGATGAGCGCGGCGAGGTTCGAGAACGCGAATACCCGGTTGCGGATGAAGAGATCCATGTGAAGGAGCGGGTTCGAAATCCGCATCTCCCGAAGCGCGAACCCGCCGATGCCGAGCGCTCCTCCGAGAATGAGCCACGCCCCCGCCGGAGCCGGAAGCAGCGTGAATCCGTACATGAGCGCGGCGAGTGAAATCCCGCAGAGGAGACCTCCCGCGAGATCGAACCTCTCCCCCCGCGACTCGGCCCATTCGCCCGTGAGCTTCCATACGATGAGCGCGATGACGATGAGACCGAGCGGCACGGTGACGAAGAAGATGCTCCGCCATCCGAGGTGCTGCGCGAGAAAGCCTCCGAGAACCGGGCCGAGAGAGAGCCCGAAGTACGTCGCCGCGATGGTGATCCCGAGCGCGCCGCCGCGCTCCCCCGCGGGGAAGACCGACGTCACGATCGCGACGCTCGTCGAGAAGATCATCGCGGCGCCGAGACCCTGGGCGACCCTGAACGCGATGAGGAAAGAGGGGCGCGGCGCGATTCCGCAGAGAAAGGAGGCGGCGGTGTAGACCGCCATGCCGGCGAGGAACACCCTCTTCCTGCCGTGGATATCGGCGATCTTCCCGAACGGGAGAAGAAAGACCGCGGCGGCGAGAAGGTAGGCCGTCGCCACCCATCCGAGCGCGATCGCCGTCATCGAGAACTCGTTCCCGATCAACGGGAGCGCGATGGTCACGGCGCTCACCATGAAGGGCGTGATGAAGGAGGCTATCGTCGCGATGACGAGAGCGATTCGTTTATCCATTATGCCTTCGAGAATCCGTGGGTCCCGATACGCTCGCCGAGGCTCCAGTATTCGCCGTTCACGTATGTGACCAGCGGAAGCCTCTCGAACTCGACCCTGCCGTTCTTCACGATCGACGCCTCGGCGTGCCGGGCGACGACCTCGCCGATGAACATATCGTGGACGCCGAGCGGCACGATCTGGAGGAGCCTGCACTCGAGATTGACGGGGCATTCGGCGACGAGCGGCGCCTCGACGACCGAGCCCGCCGCCGGCGTGAGCGCGGCGCGCGCGAACTTGTCGCCGTCCTTCCCCGAGAGGACACCGCAGAGATCGACCTGTCGGAGAAGCGGCCGCGTCGGAATGTTGACCGTGAAGCACTCACTCTCCTTGATCATCCGGTGCGAGAATCTCGACGGCCGGATCGAGACGTGGAGAACGGGCGGATCGGAGCAGTCGACCCCCGTCCAGGCGATCGTGAGAAGGTTCTTCCCGAGCTTCGGGTGCGCGCACGCGACGAGCACGACGGGCGTCAGCGCGAGTATCTGCGCCTTGCTGAAGGTGATCTTTTCCTGCATCGTAACCTCCCTTGGTCGGAAGCCGCGCCGCGGGAGCGCGGCGGGGCAGGGCTCCATCATAGAAAAAGCCCCCTTCAATTTCAACTGAAAGGGGCTTTCGACTCTTCCGCGCGGGTGGCGCCGACGTGGCCCCCGACCGCGCGCAGCAAAAGCGAGCACGGGCGGGGTGCAGTCGGCGACAGGACCCGCGCGCGGCGCCTCACCCGCACTTCGAGAAACCGCACTCCCTGCAGACGTTGCAGCCGCTCTCGTGCTCGAGCACGCTGCCGCAGTCGGGGCAGAAGCCGGCGATCTTCTCGAGGTAGCCCGCCGACATCTTCGCGACCTTCTTCCCGACGGGGGTCTTCTTCTCGAGGAGGTAGCGCTCGAGCGCCTTCGCGATCGCGTCGCTGCACGAAAGGATCATGCCGCCCTTCTCCCACCCGGGATTCGGGCACCGCACGCCGTGGAGCTGCTTGACGATCGCCTTCGGATCTATTCCCGCGCGGAGCGACAGCGAGATGAGCCGGCTGATCGCCTCCGCCTGCGACGACGAGCAGCCCCCCGCTTTTCCCATCTGCGTGAACACCTCGAAGAGACCGTGCTCGTCCTCGTTGATCGTGACGTAGAGATTGCCGCACCCCGTCGTCATCTTGCGCGTGCTCCCCTCGATCACCGACGGACGCGATCGCGGCGTCAAGAGCGACTGGTCGATCTCCACCGAAAGCCTCTCGTCGCTCCGGTTCACCTTGCCGATGTTGAGCACCTGCTCCTCGCGGCTCCCGTCGCGATAGATCGTCACGCCCTTGCATCCGAGCTCATAGGCGAGGAGGTACACCTTCTCGACTTCTTCCTTCGTCGCGCTGTATGGGAAGTTCACCGTCTTCGAGACCGCGTTGTCGGTGTACTTCTGGAAGGCCGCCTGGACGCGCACGTGCCAATCGGGGGTGATGTCGTGCGCGGTGATGAAGATCGAGCGCCACTTGTCGGGGATCTCCTCGATGCCCTGCACGGAGCCTTCCTGCGCGATCTTCTTCATGAGATCGTCCGAGTAGAAGCCCTCGCGCGTGGCGATCTCCTTGAAGAGCGGGTTGACCTCGACGAGCTCGTCGTTGTCCATGACGTTCCGCACGAAGGCGACCGCGAATATCGGCTCGATGCCGCTCGAGCAGCCGGCGATGATGCTCAGCGTCCCCGTCGGGGCGATCGTCGTCACCGTCGCGTTCCGCGTCTTCGGAGCGCCGTCCCGGTCATGGATGCTCCCCTTGAAGGACGGAAAGACGCCGCGTTCCTCTGCGAGACGCGTGCTCTCAGCGCGGGCCTCGCGCTGGATGAAGCCCATGACTTCTTCCGCGACCTCGAGCGCCTCCGTCGAATTGTACGGGATCTCGAGCTCGATGAGCATGTCGGCAAAGCCCATGACGCCGAGACCGATTTTGCGGTTCCTGAGCGTCATCTCGCGGATCTTCTCGAGCGGATAGCGGTTCATGTCGATGACGTCGTCGAGAAAGCGGACCGCCTTCGCGACGATGTCCCCGAGCTTCTTGAAATCCACGCGCGGCGTGCCGTCGTGCCGGATGACCATGTGCGAGAGATTGATCGAGCCGAGGTTGCACGATTCGTACGGCAGGAGCGGCTGCTCGCCGCACGGGTTCGTGCTCTCGATCTCGCCGAGCTGCGGCGTCGGATTGTAGCGGTTGATCCGGTCGAGGAACACGATTCCCGGCTCGCCGTTCTTCCACGCGAACTCGATGATCATGTCGAACACCTTGCGCGCGGGAATGCGGTCGACGATCTCGCCGCCGTGCGGGTTGACGAGGGCGTAGTCGCGGTTCTCGTGAACCGCCTTCATGAACTCCTCGGTGATGCCGACGGAGATGTTGAAGTTGTTGAGCCTCGAGTTCTCGCGCTTCGCCGTGATGAAGTCGAGAATGTCGGGATGGTCCACCCTGAGGATCGCCATGTTCGCGCCCCGCCGCGTTCCTCCCTGCTTGACCGTCTCGGTCGCCGCGTCGAAGACCGTCATGAACGAGATCGGGCCGCTCGAGATTCCCTTCGTCGTCTTGACGACGTCGTTCTTCGGCCTGATGCGCGAGAACGAGAATCCCGTGCCGCCGCCGCTCTTGTGAATGAGGGCCGTGTGCTTGATCGTCTCGAAGATGCTCTCCATCGAATCCTCGATCGGGAGAACGAAGCAGGCCGAAAGCTGCTGGAGCTCGCCGCCCGCGTTCATCAAGGTCGGAGAGTTCGGCAGGAAATCGAGGGACACCACCATCCGGTAATACTCCTCCTCCCACTGCCTGGATTTCTCCGCCTTGCCGTAGAGCCGCTCCGCACCCGCCACGTTCGTGGAGACCCGCTGGAACATTTCATCGGGGGATTCAGTCACGTTGCCATCTATATCCTTGCGAAGGTAGCGCTTCTCGAGAACACGCAGGGCATTTTCGGAGAGCTGCGGCTTCATCCGGGACGCTTCCATGCTAACCTCCGATCTATAAATAAGTTATAATGATAATCCGCTGTGCCCTGCCCGCAATTACCTGGTCCTATATATTGGGGCGAGAGACAATATTGCATACCAGATATGGGGTGTCAATATCAATTTCCAGTATTTTTTCAACGTCTCTCATGCAAGCGCGAAAACCAATCGGCAGTTGTCCAATTATAATAACTATAATGAGTTACATAAAACGCCGCGCTGCGAGCGCGCGTTGAAATTAATCGTTTCCCGCACGATGACTTTCGTGCTAATCTTCCTCCAGAATGTCAAGCATTTATGGAGCGTGGCGACAATGAACGTGAAAAAGACGGTACCGGCCCTTCTGATCTTCCTCCTTGCGGCTCACGGAAGCCTCTCGGCGCAGACCTTCGGGCAGTTCGGGGGCGCGGGCGCCGCGCCCGACGGGGAGGGCTGCGTCTTTATGCTCGCCGGGAACGACGCCTTCCGCACCGGTCTGAGCACGCGGTTCAACATCTCGACCGCGAGCGACATCGGA
>DATCCP010000035.1:0-3602 GCA_036511215.1 Candidatus Krumholzibacteriaceae bacterium | reverse complement strand
CCGATGACCTCGCCGCCGTTCTTGACGAGCGAGCCATTCGCCTCGGTCGGGAAAAGGCCCTGTGCCAAAGCCCAAACGATCAACGGATAGAGGCCGCAGAGAAGAACGGCGAGAACCGCGGTGGCGACGAGGGAGATGCGGAGATCTGCAACCAACTGTTTCATTGTCATTCGTTCCTCTCTCAAACGAGATGCAGAGCATTCACTATGATATCGACCAGCTTGATCCCGGGGAACGGGATGATGAGCCCCCCGAGGCCGTATATCAGAAGATTGCGCTTGAGGAGCGCCGCCGCGCCGAGGGGCCGAAAGCGCACGCCGCGGAGCGCGAGCGGTATGAGAATAACGATAATGAGTGCGTTAAATATCACGGCGCTGAGTATCGCGCTCGAGGGGCTCGCGAGGCCCATGACGTTGAGCGGGGCGATCGCCGGGAACGCACCGACGAGCATGGCCGGGATAATGGCGAAATACTTGGCTACGTCGTTCGCGATGCTGAAGGTGGTCAGGGCCCCTCTCGTGATAAGAAGCTGCTTGCCGATCTCGACCACCTCGATGAGCTTCGTCGGGTTCGAATCGAGATCGACCATGTTCCCGGCCTCCTTGGCCGCCTGCGTCCCCGTGTTCATGGCAACGCCGACGTCCGCTTGTGCGAGGGCGGGGGCATCGTTCGTTCCGTCCCCCGTCATGGCGACGAGGCGCCCCGCCGCCTGCTCCCGCCGGATGAGCGCGAGCTTGTCCTCAGGCTTCGCCTCGGCGATGAAGTCATCGACGCCGGCCTCTCGCGCGATGGCGGCGGCGGTCAGCCGGTTGTCGCCCGTGATCATCACGGTCTTGATGCCCATGGCCCGGAACCGCTCGAAGCGATCCTTGAGCCCTCCCTTCACGATGTCCTTCAGATGAATGACGCCGAGTGCTGTCGTACCCTCGGCGACGAGGAGCGGCGTCCCGCCCGAAAGGGAGATGCGATCGACCGCATCGCGCACATCGAGGGGGAGCGGCTGAGCGATGAAGGCTTGGATCGCGTCGGGGGCGCCTTTCCGGATTTGCCTTCCGTCGATATCCACGCCGCTCATCCTCGTCTGCGCCGAGAAGGGGATGAAGGTCGCGTGCGGCGTCTCGGAGATGGAGCGCCCGCGGAGCCCGTAGCTCTTCGCGAGGACGACGATGCTTCTGCCCTCGGGCGTTTCGTCGGCGAGCGAGGCGAGCTGCGCCGCGTTCACCAGATCCTCGGACCGCACGCCCGGCGCGGGGATGAACTCGGCCGCGTGGCGGTCGCCGAGCGTGATGGTCCCCGTTTTGTCGAGAAGAAGCACATCGATGTCCCCCGCAACCTCTACCGCCCGACCGCTCATCGCGAGCACGTTATTCTGCACCATCCGGTCGATCCCGGCGATCCCGATGGCGCTCAAGAGCCCCCCGATCGTCGTCGGCATGAGACAGACGAGGAGCGCTACGAGCACGGTGATCGAAAAAGAGATGCCCGAGTACGCGCCGAAGGGAACCATGGTCATTATGACGACGAGGAAAATGACGGAGAGCGCCGAGAGGAGAATCGTGAGCGCGATCTCGTTCGGAGTCTTCTGCCGCTTCGCGCCCTCGATGAGGTTGATCATCCGGTCGAGAAAGCTTTCGCCGGGATCGGCCGTCACGCGCACCGTGATCACGTCGGAGAGGACCCGCGTGCCGCCCGTCACCGCACTCCGGTCCCCTCCCGCCTCGCGGATGACCGGCGCGGACTCACCCGTGATGGCGGACTCGTCCACCGTGGCGACGCCCTCGACGATCTCGCCGTCTGCCGCGATGATCTCGCCGGCCGAGACGGTGAAGAGATCGCCCTTTCGGAGCCGCTCGGCCGGAACCTGCTCGATCGAGCCGTCACTCCGCAGCTGGCGGGCCATCGCCTGCGTGCGCGTCCTTCGAAGCGCCCGCGCTTGGGCCTTGCCCCGCCCCTCCGCCATCGCCTCGGCGAAATTGGCGAAGATCACGGTGAACCAGAGCCAGAGGCTCACCTGCAGTACGAAGCCGACGGGCTCGCTCCCGCGCCAGACGAAGAGCCCGAGCGTCGTGACCGCAGCTCCGACCTCGGTCACGAATATGACTGGGTTATGCGCGAGTGACAGAGGGTTGAGCTTCCTCATGCAGTCGACCGCCGCCCGGGCGATAATCTCTCGATCGAAAAGCGAATGTGTTCTCGCCGCCATACCACTTCGTCCCTTCAGTAGAGCATCAACGACCCGGTCATCAGAAAATGCTCGATGATCGGGCCGAGCGCGAGCGCCGGGAGAAAGGTCAGCGCTCCGACGATAAGCACGGTCCCGACGAGCACGATTGCAAACGTCAGCCCATGGACCGGGAGGCTTCCTGCCGTCGAGGGGACGAGCCTCTTCCGAGCGAAGCTGCCGGCCAGGGCGAGGACCGGCACCATCATGAAAAAGCGCCCAATAAGGGTAGTGTACCCGAGCGTCGTGTTGTACCAGTACGTATTCCCGGCGAGACCGGCGAAGGCGCTCCCGTTATTCCCGATGCACGAAGAATACGCGTAGATAATCTCGCTCAAGCCGTGGGGTCCGGCGTTCGCGACGCCGGCCTTGCCCCACGCGCTCGCCGCCGCCCACGCCGCGAGCCCGAGGATGCTGAAGACCGCCATGAACATGTAGAGAACGCTGAGCTTCACGTCGCGGCTCTCGATCTTCTTCCCGAGGTACTCGGGGGTTCGCCCGACCATGAGGCCGGCGAGGAACACGGCGAGCACGACGAAGACGAGCATCCCGTAGAGACCGGCGCCGTCCCCGCCGAAGACGACCTCCCCAAGCTCCATGTTGAAAAGCGGCACCATCCCGCCGAGAGGGGTGAAGGAGTCGTGCATGGCGTTCACCGCCCCGCACGAGGCGTCGGTCGTGACCGTGGCGAAGAGAGCCGAGTTGAAAACGCCGAAGCGAACCTCTTTCCCTTCCATATTGCCGCCGGCGGGATCTACGCCGAGGGCATGGAGGCGGGGGTTGCCGGAGCTCTCCGCCCCCCAGCAGACGAGGAACGCCGCGAGGAAGAGGATCATCATGGCGCCCCAAACGGTCCAGCCGTGACGCTGGTTCTTGACCGTTCGTCCCAGGTAATACGTGAGGCCGCTCGGAATGCAAAAGATGGAGAGCATTTGAATGAAATTCGACAGCGGGGTCGGATTCTCATACGGGTGCGCGGCATTGGCGTTGAAGAAACCGCCGCCGTTCGTCCCGAGCATCTTGATCGCCACCTGCGAGGCGACGGGGCCTTGCGAGATCGTTTGCGTCGCCCCGCCCGCGGCGGATTCGACCATCCTCGCCTTGACGGCGGGCTTGAAGTTGTCGATCATCCCTTGCGAGACGAGGAACAGGGCGAAGACGATTGAAATCGGCACGAGAAGGTAGAGATTCGCGCGGATGATGTCGACCCAGAAGTTTCCGATCGTCTTGACCGAATGCCGGGCGATGCCGCGGACGAGCGCCGCCGCGACGGCGATACCCGCGGCGGCCGACCCGAAGTTGTGGAACACGAGCGCCACCATCTGCGAAAAGTAGGAGAGGGTCGACTCGCCGGCGTAATTCTGCCAGTTAGTGTTCGTCG
>DATCCP010000034.1:0-2486 GCA_036511215.1 Candidatus Krumholzibacteriaceae bacterium | reverse complement strand
CCCCGCAGCCCGAGGCCCCGAGGGTCCACCAGGACGACTGGAAGCAGTACGAAGTTCGCAAGCAGCCGACTGACTGGAAGAACTACGAGATTCCGGGTCAGCAGCCCATGCAACCCCCTTCCCCGCACCGCTTGGAGGATGTGGACGTTGAGAGCGCTCTATCGAGTTTGAAGGAAGTCGCCGGCGCGGCCGAGGGCATGGCCCCCCGCCGCGATATGGGCCAGCCTCCGTCGCAAGGTCCCGCGCAGCCCCAGCCGCCGACGGCGCAGCATGCGCCCGCGGCCCAGCCGGTGAACGCGGAGGCGAATCCCGAAGCGACCTGGTCCATGGAAGAGCTCAGAAAGAACCTGACCAACCTCTCGAAGGATGAAGGAAATAAAGGATAGCGGCGACGGGCGGATCAGATTCCGTGTCAGGGTTCAACCTGCAGCCCCTCGAAACGAGCTCCTCGGCTGGAATACGGCCGGGGAGCTTCGTATTAAGGTAGCCGCCCCTCCGCGCGAAGGGGAGGCGAACAAGGAGCTCGTGAGATTTCTCGCGAAGCGCTTTTCGCTTCCGCGGCGAGAGATCATTGTGGAGTCCGGCGAGAAATCGAGATTGAAGACGATCTCCGCACCCGGCTCGCTCGCGGAGGCCCTGCGGGCGATCCCCAACATCAGCTAGATTATCGATGCCTCTTAGCCCCGAGAAGGCCCGAGCGCCACGACGCGCGCTTTCGCGTCGATGAGCTCGGGGGAGTCTGCATCGGCATTCTTCAAGTACTCGAGGAACTTCATGTAGTGTGCGAGCGCGTCCGCGCTCGCACCTCGTTTCTCAAGGAGCTTCGCGAGACGGTACTCGTAGCGGGGATTCTTCAGACGCCGGTCCTTGCTCGTGGGGTCGAAGGTGAGGAGTCTCTTGTACTCGGTGATCGCTCGATCGAGGTCGCCTTTCGCCGCATACGCTCTCGCGAGACCATCCTGCATGAAAGGCACATTCATATAGAACAACGCCGGGCTGACGGGCGGCACCTGCAGCTTGAAATCGCTCGTCATGCATCGAATGGCGTCGTCCGATCGTCCCTCCGCGAGAAGAAGCTCCGTATTGAGAAGGGCAGACCAATTGGCCGCGTACAGGCCGTTGTCCTGAGAACTAGAGCGCACGGCGCTCAGGAGAGCTTTGAGTCGTTTCACGGCCTCACGGGCTGACTGCGGGTTGCCCGCTGCCATATCGAGGAGACCCAGGTAACACTCGCGGTACGCGGCCGCGAACGGAGACGTCTCAAGATCTAGTCCGGGGGTTACGTACCGCGCCTGAAAGAGCTCGCGAGCGTCGTCGAGCCGTCTCCCCTCAAAGAGCACATCCCCCTCGACCTGCCTCGTGATCCCGATCATGCCGGTATTGCCGGTCGAATCAGCTATCGCGGACGCTCGCCGGATGTCCAGCATGGCCCGGTCAACTTCGCCAAGACACGCATGATAGGCCGCTCTCCAGCAGTAGTCGACCACGAGCTGTCCGGATAGCGTCTCCAACTGGATGTCCCGTTCGATCCACGCAACCGCCTCGCGGTAATCCCCGCGCATGCCGCACAGGTAGGCGAGCATGGTGGCCGAGGCCGCCATCGGTTTCAGCGAGAACGCCTTCTCGTACAGCCGGACGGCCTCGTCGAGCTTGCCCATCCCGAAGCACGCCTCCGCCATGGAATCGTACGGATTCGCGTCGTCGGGAAAGAGGGCGCTATATCGATGAAAAATCTGGACCGCCTTTTCGTAGTTCCCCATGTGCAGGTAGCAATAGGCCAGCGCGTTGAGAGCTCCTCCGAATGTCGGATCGAGCTCGAGCGCGTGCTCCTGGCACGTAATGGCTTCAGGGTACGCTCCATTCAAGTCATAGAGACTGCCGACAAAGTTCCAAGCGTACTTCTCGCGCGGATATTTCTTGAGGAGCTCCCGATATATTCGTATCCCCTCGGCTCGATTGTTCTCGACCGAAATGGCGTACTGAGCATTGATATAGAGACGCTCGCGCTCCGTCGCCTTTGCGCAGTGATGCAGCGCCTTCGTATACGCTCTCGTGGCCTCGGCGCCATTGTAGGCCGCGGAAAGAGCCTTTCCGAGGAAGAGGTATGCAGCGGCGAACGTCGAATCGATCTCGGTGGCCTTTGTGAAGTTCTGGACCGCCTCTGCGTGGTAGAGCCTCTCGAGCGCGTCTCTTCCCTTGAGGTAATACGTGTATGCCTCAGTCGAGGACGTGGTCACGTCGATCACGGGCCGTTGGGTCTCTTCGATCTTCCGCTCCGAGAGGCCGACGCCGCGGGAGATCTGCCGGCTCAATTTGTCCACCTGCTCCGGAATGCTTTCGAGCCCCCGCCCGTCGGCCTTTGCGACGGCGAGGCTCCCTTTCGATGCGACGTCGAGCACCTTGATGTCGGTGACGAATCTATCCCCGAGCTTGGTAAAGCTCCCGATGACGATGGCCTCGATCTTTTCGGTGCGGCAGAGCTCGCA
>DATCCP010000033.1:0-7056 GCA_036511215.1 Candidatus Krumholzibacteriaceae bacterium | reverse complement strand
GGACCGGCGGCGTCGCGGCGGCCGGCCGCGGCGCGCCGTCGATCGTCGCGGCGGCAGTCGCGGCGGAGCTCCCCTGCGGCGGACCGCCCTGCATCACGAAATCGCCGCCCTCGAGCTCGACCGTCCCGTCGAGCTTCACCGCCGACCAGGCGAGGCTGATCTGCGCCGGAGTCATAGGCCTTTCCGGCGACGGGAACAGGCTGAGCCACGCGAGCGCCACTCCCTGCCCCTTGAACGCGGCGCTCAGCTTCGCGATCGAGGCCAGGTCGCCGGCCTTCACCGCGAGATCCTTCAGGCTGCATTCGAACGTGATATTCATCGCGAGAGGCTGCTTCACGAGCCCTTCGACATGCGCGTTGAAGCCGAACGTCCCGCCCGAGACCGCGACGGGGACTCCGGGAGAGCGGGGCTCGGCGGGCTGCGGCTTCGTCGGCGCGAGCTCGTCGAGCCTGAACGATTTCGCGCGATCGAGGACGGGCCCGAGCGGTTTTTCGGCGGATTCCACGTTCAGGGTCACGCGCGGCGCCGTCTTGATATTGACGATCTCACCCTTGATCTTCGCGGCGGCGAGATCTCCCCAGCTCACCTTCGAGTCC
The DNA here is from genome assembly GCA_036511215.1 of Candidatus Krumholzibacteriaceae bacterium. GTDB lineage: Bacteria > Krumholzibacteriota > Krumholzibacteriia > Krumholzibacteriales > Krumholzibacteriaceae > SSS58A. The sequence continues at coordinate 6,460 of DATCCP010000033.1, read as the reverse complement.
TTGACGGTGAGCGTCGTGAAATCCCGGTCGCTCTCGAGGACCCCGTCGAACCCGACCTTCTCGAGCGTCATCGCCGGCGGCCTTCCGGGGACCGATACGAGCACGGAGTCGACGAGCGCCTTCGCGCTCACCGAGAATCCCTCCCCCGCCGGCTTCATCGATACATGCGCGTTGAGCCCGAGGAGCTTGATCTCGCGCCGCTTCTTCTCGTTCATGACGGTCACCGTGCCGCCCCGCACGTCGGCGGCCTTGATCTCGGGCTTCCGTTTGATGAGCGACATGAGCGACGAGCGCACCGTCACCTTCTTCGAGGAGAAGACGAGCGCGCTCGTATCGGGAAGCGTCTTTTCGAACGAGAGCCCGTCGATATCGACGCCGAGCCCGAACGGGAAGCTGATCCCGATGTCCGCGATCGACACCTTCGCATCCACCGCCTTCTCGACGCGCGGGATGACGATCGCGAGAAGCTTCTCGCGCGTGAGGAACACCCGCACCGCGACGACCGCGATGATGAATATGCCGAGAACCACGCCGAGCGTGATGAGTACGTTGCGCCCTTTCCGTGCCATACACACCGTCCCGTTAAAGCGACCTTCACCGTTCCGAAGCCCTTGTTCGCGGCAACTGTATCGCACTTCGTGCGGGGCTTTCAACTTGAAATGGCTTGCGCGCTCCTCTAATATTCCTCAATCGATTCGGACGGTTCCGAACGAAGAGAAAGGAAGATCGATGAAACGCCTTGCATTCACATTGCTCGCGGCCGCCGTCCTGAGCGTCACGGCTCATGACGCCCGTGCGATCGAGGGCCGTCTCATGAGGTATCCCACTATCCACGGCGACCGGGTCGTATTCACGTACGAGGACGATCTCTGGTCGGCGCCGGTCGCGGGCGGACTCGCGACGCGGCTCACCACGCACCCGGGCATCGAGGCCTACGCCTCGTTTTCGCCGGACGGCAAATGGATCGCCTTCATGGGGAGCTACGACGGCGGTCACGACGTCTACGTCATGCCGTCGACGGGCGGCGTTCCCGTGCGCCTCACGTACCATCCCGCGTATGATCGCGTCGCCGGCTGGACCCCCGACGGCGGCACCGTGCTTTTCGTGTCCCTTCGCGGGGTCAGGCCCGAGCTCTTCGGCGTCAGCGTGAAGGGCGGCCCCGAGAAAAAATATCCGCTCGATCAGGTCGCCTACGCCTCCTTCTCCCCGGACGGGAAACAGGTCGCGCTCAACCGCTTCAATTCGGATCTCATGAACTGGAAGGGCTACAAGGGAGGCGCCCAGCAGGACATCTACATCGCGAACGTCGACGGCACCGGCTGGAAAAAGATCACGGACTGGCCGGGGTACGACAACTTCCCGATGTGGCACGGCACGACGATCTATTTCAACTCGGACCGCGAGGACGGCCGCATGAACCTCTATGCATACGACATTGCGAGCGGCCGGACGAAACGCTGCACGAGGCACACGGACTGGGACGTCGAGTTCCCCGCGATCGGCGGGGACCGGATCGTGTACGGCTTCCGCGGATACCTCTACATGTATACAATCGCGACCGGGAAGGATGAGAAGCTCTCGATCGAGATTCCCTCCGACCGCTGGCAAATGCGCGATCTCTACATCAGCCCGGGCGGCTACATGCAGGAGATCGGCCTCGGCGCGGACGGGAAAAAGTGCGTCGTCCAGGCCCGCGGCGACATCTACCTTCTCGGCACCGAGAAAGAGAACGCGGCGAATCTCACCCGGACGCTCGATTCGCGCGAGCTCATGCCGGCGCTTTCCCCGAAGGCCGACACGGTCGCCTTCTTCTCGGACCGCACGGGGGAGTACGAGCTTTACATCGCCCCGGCGAAGCCCGGCGCCGAATGGACGCAGATCACAAAGGGAAGCTCGACCTACTACTACCACTGCGTCTGGTCTCCCGACGGGAAAAAGCTCCTCTTCGGCGACAAGGACTATTCGATCTACGTCGCCGACGTCGCGTCGAAGAAGGTCGAGAAGATCGACCGCTGCGACTACCAGAAGGACAACGAGATCAATTGGGAGGTGAGCGACTACCAGTGGTCCCCCGACAGCCGCTGGATCGTCTATTCGAAAACGAACGAGAACCTCAACAGCGGGATCTATCTCTGCAATCTCGAGACGAAGAAGATTCACGAGCTCACCGACGACCGTTACGACAATTACAGCCCGTGCTTCGACACGGATGGGAAGCACCTCTACTTTCTCTCCCTCAGGAACTTCACCCCCGTGCTCGATCCGTTCATGGACAACAACCTGAACGCCGACATGTCGTGCGTGATGGTGATGCAGCTCCGCAAGGGCGAAAAGACGCCCTTCGAGGAGACGGGAGACGAGGATGACGCAAAGGGCGACGCGAAGAGCGACACGGCGAAGGCCGGGGAGGGCGCACCGGTCCGCATCGATCTCGATGGGCTGAGGGACCGCGTCTTCCGCGTTCCCATCCCGCCGGGGACTTACAAGATGCTCTCGGCGTACAAGGGCCACATCGCGTACCTCGCGAGAAAGGGCTTCGGGTTCCCGGGGCTCGACGAGTTCTTCAATCCGAAGAGCGTCGACTACTACGATCTCCACACATTCGACGTCGAGGAAAAAACGGACAAGGTGGCGATCGCTGGTGTCGGTTACTACACCGTCTCCGGCAACGGCGAGAAGGTCGCCTACATCAGCGGCATGACCGCGGGCGTCGTCAAAGTCGACGCGACGTCGTCGGCCGGGGACGGCGCCCTCAAGTGGGGCGGCCTCGAACAGAAGATCGACGTGCTCGAGGAATATCCCCAGATCTACCGCGACGTGTGGCGCCAGCTCCGGGATTTCTTCTACGATCCCGGCATGCACGGAAGGGATTGGAACGCCATATACAAGAAATACGAAGAGCTCATTCCCTTCGTCGCGACGCGCGCCGACATGAACTACATCATCGGCCAGATGATCGGCGAGCTCACTGCCTCACACGAGTACATCGTCGGGAGCGGCGGCCCGCCGAGGACATTCTACTCGCACGTCAACGTCGGCCTCCTCGGCGCCGATCTCGAGCCCGACGCGAAGGCCGATCGGTACAGATTTGTCCACATTCTGGAAGGCGCCAGCTGGAGCGAGGACTACAAGAACCCGCTCCGCGCGCCGGACATCGACGTGAAGGAAGGGGACTATCTCATCTCGATCGATGGCCAGGACGTGAAGGCCGGCGAAAACTATCTGAAATACCTTGAGAACAAGGCCGACGAGAGAATCGAGATCGCGGTGAGCTCGACGCCGGAGAAAAAAGACGCGCGGACGTACAAGCTGAAACCGCTCTATGACGAAGGGGCGCTCCGCTACTACGAGTGGGTCGAGAAGAACTACCGCACGGTGCGCGAGGCGACGGGAGGAAGGGTCGGCTACATGCACCTCTCCGATATGGACGAGCTCGGGATCAGGCAGTTCGAGCAGGCATTCCGCGCCGAGCGCTACCGGGACGGCCTCATCATCGACGTGCGCGACAACGGCGGCGGATTCGTGTCGTGGTTCGTCATCGACAAGCTCGAGCGCAAGCTCGAGTACATCACGGTCACGCGCGACTTCAAGACGATGCGCTACCCACACGCCGTGCACGCGGGGCCGATCGTCGTCCTCTGCAACGAGGGGACCGGTTCGGACGGCGAGGTTTTCACGCAGCACTTCAAGGATCTCGGCCTCGGGACGGTCGTCGGCACACCGACGTGGGGCGGCCTCATCGGCATCACGAATATGATACCGCTCACGGACGGCGGCATGGTGACGCAGTCGAACATCGGATTCGCGAACCTCAAGGGGGAATGGGTCGTCGAGAACCGGGGCGCCATTCCGGACATCGTCGTGGAGAACGACCCCGCCGAGGTCGTAAAGGGCAGGGACCAGCAGCTCGAGCGAGCGATCGAGGTCATCATGGAGAAGCTCAAAGAGTCGCCGCCGCCGTCCTTGGTCCCGCCGCCGTTCCCGAAGAAGTAGAAAGGAGCATCGTGGAAACGAAACGAGAGGTCAATCTGCCGGAAAATGCGTTCCGCGAGCTCAAGCCCGGCGAGGCCTACGTGCCGGTCGTGCCGGCCTCGGAAAGGATTCCCGAAGCCTCGGCGCGCTCGTTCGCGCTCGGGTTTGTTTTCAACGTGGTCTTCTCGATGGCGGCGGCCTACATCGCTCTCAAGCTCGGCCAGGGCATCGAGACGGCGATCCCGATCGCGATCCTCGCGGTCGGCGCCTCGGCGGCGTTTCGCCGCCGGAGCACGCTCCTCGAGAACGTGAACGTCGTCGCGTTCGGCGCGACCTCGGGTATCATCGTCGGGGGCGCCGTGTTCACGCTCCCGGCGCTCTTCATTCTCGGGATCGATTACCTCTCGAGCCTCTTCCAGCTCTTCTTCGTCGCATTCTTCGGCGCGGTGCTCGGCGTGCTCTTTCTCATCCCGTTCCGACGCTACTTCGTCGAGGACATGCACGGGAAGCTCCCGTTCCCCGAGGGGACGGCGACGACGGAGATACTCGTCGCCGGCGAGAAGGGCGGCGCGCAGGCGCGGCTGCTGGCGATCGCCATGGTGTGCGGCGGCATCTACGACTTCGTCGTGATCTCGCTTCACCTATGGAGCGAGAGCTTCACGACCTCGCTCGTCGGGTTCATGAGCCCGCTCACCGACAGGGTGAAGCTCGTTTTCAGCACGAACACGAGCGCCGCGATTCTCGGGCTCGGCTACATCATCGGCGTGCGCTACACGGCGATCATCTTCGCGGGATCGATGCTCTCGTGGTTCGTCCTCGTGCCCCTCTTCGCGCATCTCGCCCCGACCGCCGCGGCATCGATGAGCGCCGGGGACATCTTCTACAACAACGTCCGCTACATCGGTATCGGCGCCATCTTCGTCGCCGGGCTCATCGGGATCCTGAAACTGAGCCCCGTCATCGTCCAGGCGATGAAGAGCGGCATCGGGGAGCTCGCCGCTTCGAGAAAGGCCCATGCAGGGGAGACCTCCGGGAAGCGCACCGACAGCGACATCCCGATGTCCATCGTATCGATCCTCTTCATCGTCACGATCGCGCTCCTCTGGGTCTATTTCCGCTTCTCCGTTCTGAAGGGCGAGGCGAACGCCTCGTCTCTGAGCTTCATCGCGCTCGCCGTCACCGTCATCATCTCGTTCCTCTTCGCGAGCGTCTCGGCCCGCGCGGTCGCCATGATCGGCGTGACGCCGATCTCGGGCATGACGCTCATGACCCTCGTGGTCGCCTCGATCGTCATGATACGCGCGGGGCTCACGGGCCCGCACGGAATGCTCGCGGCGCTTCTTATCGGCGGCGTCGTCTGCACGGCGCTCTCGACGACGGCGACGCTCGTGACGGAGTTCAAGATCGGCTACTGGCTCGGGAGCACCCCGCGGAAGATCCAGATCGCCAACATCGCGGGCTCGGCCGTCGCCGCGATCGTCGTGAGCCTCGTCATCGTGCTCCTCGACAAGGTATATGGCTTTGCGCCGGGACCGGGGCATCCGAACCCTTTGCCCGCCCCGCAGCCGAACGCCATGGCGGCCGTCATCAAAAGCCTCATGTCGTCGGCCGAGGCCCCGTGGTTCCTCTACGGCATGGGGGGCGTCATCGCGCTCGTCGTCGAGATCCTCGGCATCTCGGGCCTCGCGTTCGCTCTCGGGATGTACATCCCGATCGAGCTCAACGCGCCGCTTCTCATCGGCGCCATCGTCGCCTGGCTCGTGAGGAAAAGGACCCACGGGAGCGCCGCGGGCGAGAGCTACGAGGACCGCGGCACGCTCATCGCGAGCGGTCTCATCGCCGGCGGCGCCCTCATGGGCGTCGTGAGCTCCCTCATCAAATGGATCGAGGCGCAGTCGGGAAGGACCATCATCCACGATTTTCAAAACACGGGGCCGACGGGCAACGTGATGGCCCTCGGGGCGTTCATCGTGCTTTGCGCGGCCGTCTACCTCGCCGCGCTCGACCGGAAAAGAACCGCCAGAAGCTAAAGGAACGGTATGCCGCACTATCACGAGCCAGTCTACCGCCCCCCGAGCGAAGCGGCCTCCCTCATCTTTCAGGTGACGGAGGGGTGCTCGCACAACAACTGTCTCTTCTGCTACATGTACCGCGCCAAGAAATTCCGCGTGAAGCCGTGGGAGGAAGTGAAGGCCGAGATCGACGAGGCGGCGACGCTCGTGCCGCACGTGCGGCGCGTCTTTCTCGCGGACGGCGACGCCTTCGTGCTGCCTGCGAAGGCGCTCGAGCGCATCCTCGAGCACCTCTACCAGTCGTTCCCGGACCTCCAGCGCGTGACGGCCTACGCGACGCCGGGGAACCTTCTCAAGAAATCCGTCGCCGAGATGCGGCTGCTCGCCGAAAAGGGACTCAAGATTCTCTATTACGGGGTCGAGACGGGCGACCCTGAACTCCTCGTCAAGATTCACAAGGGTGCGACACCCGAGGA
>DATCCP010000032.1:0-14615 GCA_036511215.1 Candidatus Krumholzibacteriaceae bacterium | reverse complement strand
TCGGCAAGGAATACGAGATCGCCGAAACGCCCGTCGGGAAACGCGACGCCGAGCCGCCTCATCTCATCGGGGCTCAGGAGGCGCCCCGACGGCCGGCCGCCGAGGAGCTTCCCGATCGCCTCACGCGAGCGCTCCGAGCGGATCCTGAAGCGCGCCATCGTCGAATCGTAGAACGGGACGTAGTCTCGCCCGATCTCGAGCCCGAGCGCCTCGACCGCGCTCATGACATCGATACGTCCCGTCACGTCGCACATGCCGTGATCCCCGAGCACGACGATCTCCGTCTCGCCCCCGCTCCGCGCCGCGGCGGCGAGGCGCTCGATCCGTTCGCGGTACCACGCGAGATGTTCCCCGATCCTCGGCGCCGACGTACCGTGCCGGTGCAGATCTGAATCGAGCCCCGCCGTGTAGAGGAGATAGAATCCCGCTTGCCTGGCACGCACGGCTTCCTGGAGATCGTCGAAGGCGCGCGCCTCGCTCACGCGGTAGTCCCACACCATGTGGGGCATCCGTCGCTCCTCGAGCTCGTCGAAAATCGTCCTCGCCGCGCCCCCGCCGCGCGGGGCGAACATGTCCCCTCTCGCGGGAAGATCGAGCCGCGGGAGAATCTCGCGGGGCACGTCGTAGAGACTGTAGTATCCTCGCATTCTCACGCGGTGGGCGAGATCCCATTGAATCAGACGCCTCAGCCAGAGCCTCCGCGCCGACACCGTGTGCGGCACGAGCGAGAGCCATCCGAACGGAGAGCCCTTCTCCGCGAACGAGTACATCATCCACAGGCCGTGTTCCGCGGGCGTCGAGGCAGTGAAGATCGAGGCGAGCGCCGCCTGGCTGAAACCGAGAACGGTCCTCAGACGCGCCTTCGAGGGGAGTCCGGCCGGATGGAACCCGTGCCTCTCCGCAAGGCCGTAGCCAAGCGCATCGATCAGTATCACGATCATGCGTTTGCTCATCCGCTATCCCCCCGCTCGTCCGAAGACGAGATTGTTCCAGACGCAAGTGAGTTCGGCCGCCGCGTCATCCCAGCTCCCCCCATGATACGGAAATCCCCCGGGTGCTCCCGTCACGGACGAATCCGCGCCGAGCGTGAGGCGACGGTCGAGGAGCCGCACGCCGGCCTCGCGGACAGCGTCGAGAGGGCTCCCCGAAACGAGCCTCGCCCCGAGCCCCGCGGCACAGGGAAAACGCCGTGGGCCGGGAACCCCCCCGAGAACTGCTCGCCAGCCCCTCACATGATTCCGCCAGTCGCGATACATGCGCCTCTTCCCCGCGAGCTCCTCTACGCGGAGCGGATTCGATAGATCGCGCCGCGGCTCGCGCGCGCGGGTCGCGGCCTTTCTCCAGAAGAGGAGAACATCCCGCGCCGCCTCCTCCCAGAGCTCGTCGAATGCGCCCGGTCCCGGCCCCACTCCCGCCGTCTCGATCGAAGGCTCGAGCTTGTATCGTGTCCAGCGGTCAATTTTCCCGACGATGGCCGTGGACAGCAGCCCCGAGAAAAGGGCGTCCCCTCGTCCGGTCTTCATTCGAATGAGATCCCTTCGAGCGGCGTATCCCGGAACGTACGCGCCGGCGATCGAGACCGCCGCGGCCGCGATGTCCGTATACACGCGCGCAATCCCGTACCACTGCCCGTATGGCTCAGCCTCCGCTCGGCGGCGCGCGTTTCCGCGCGAATCGATGAGCGCGATCATCCTGTTTTCTATGAGGATAAGGGCCTCCCTCGTCGTGATCTCCGAGGGAGCATAATCGGGAATGAGCTCAAGTATCCTCGGGTTGCCGGAAAGTACCCTCCCCTTCGCGCGCATATCGTATACGCCGGGTCTCGGGGGCAACCCGGCGAGGTCTTCGGCAAGCATCACGCCGACGTCGACCCTTCCCGAGAACCGTACGTCATCCGCGATTCTTTCGCATGCCGCCCCGAGCTCGGAGCGCCGGCTCGTCCACGCGAAGAGAGCATCGAGAGATTTGACGACGACAACGAGGTCGACATCGGAGAGAAGCACGGGGGGAGCCGTTTCGAGCACGATCGTCTCATCCCCGAGCGCGAAGCTCCCGCATACGAAAATCGCCTCGATCGCTTCGGCGCCGAGGCGCTTCTCGATGGCGTGCGCGCACTCCGGGATAAAACCCCTCATCCGCTCCTGCCACCACGCGCGGGACCGTTTCACCGTGAATTCTATACCCGCCTGTAAATGAACTCGGGGATGAAGTACCGTTTCCGATTGAGAACGGTGCCGATGAACTTGCCGTCGAGCTTCTGGACCATCACCATGGACCGCTTGATGACCTCGCGCTTCGTTTTCCCCGCAAAGATGACCAGCACGATGCCGTCGGCGCGTGAACCGATGATGACGGTCTCGGGGGACTCGAGAATCGCCGAAGAGTCGATGAGCACGTAGTCGTACGCCGCGGCGACCTCCTTGATGAAGATCTCGAGCCGCTCCGAATCGAAGAGCGGCTGCGTGATGTCGAACCTGTCGCTTTGGCCCGCCGCCACGAGATCGAACCCTCCCCGACCGACGCTCTGCACGATTTCGTTGAGTTTCGCACGCCCGGCGAGATAGTCGACGATGCCTTTTTCGTTGTTGACCCCGAAGAGCCGATGGAGCTCGGGGTTGCGCATCGAGCAGTCGACGAGGAGGATCTTCTGCGATTCGCCGGCGGCGAGCACCCGGGCGAGGGATGCGACGACGGTCGTCTTCCCCTCCCCCGCGACCGCGCTCGTGAAGAGGACCACGCGCGATTCCTTCTCCTTCATCTCGGAGTCAATGGAGTTCTTGAGGTTGAGGAGCGAACGGCGAAAACGCTCGTCCATGCCGGCGAGAATGAGCGAATCGTCCTTGAAGTGCGGCGCGGGACCCATGGGCGCGCGCGGAGAAGCCGCGTGCGGTCGTCCGCGGTCCCGTTCCGCTTTGTGCAGGGCGTCGAATATCTTGCTCACGGTTACCTCCCGCACGCTGCAGGCGTGCGATGCGTTCAGGGACGAATGCGCCGTTCGCCGGATCGCGGAACCGGCGATTCGAGATCCCGTATCCCTTCCCGAACGATTCTCCCGTCGATGACACGGGTGTTCGCCACGTACCCGATGAGAAGGATTCTGTCACAGAGAATGTTGATGAGCCTCGGTATGCCCGCCGAATAATGGAAGATCTCGTCGAACGAATCGGGGGTGAAATGCGCTCCGCCGTTCCGGCCGCCCGCCACGTCGAGCCGGTACTTGATGTAGTTCTCGACGTCCCCACGGTCGAGCATCGATATCCTGCATATCCCCGGTATCCGCTGCCTGAGCTGGCGCATCTCGTTCATGTTGAGCATGGCCTCGAGCTCGGGCTGCCCGACGAGCATGATCTGCAAGAGCTTCCGGTCCCGCGTCTCGAGATTCGAGAGCATCCGCAGCTCCTCGAGCACGTCCGGCGACAGGTTCTGGGCCTCGTCGATGATGAGGACCGAATTCCGGTTCTTCTCGTTCTGCTTGATGAGAAAATCGTTCAGCGCGAGCAGCATCTGCGCCTTGTTCTTCCCCTCAACGTCGAGGCCGAAATCCTTGCAGATGAGATAGAGCAACTGGTCGAACGGGAACTTCGTCGAGAAGACAAAGGCGACCTCGAGGGACGGCTCGAAAAGGTCGACGAAGGCACCGACGACCGTCGTCTTTCCGACGCCCACCTCACCGGTCACCGTGATGAAACCCTTCCGCTGAAAGACGCCGTACGTTATGTATGCGAGCGCGTCGCGATGACTCGCGCTCCGATAGAGGAATCGCGGGTCGGGCGTTACGTTAAACGGGAGCTCCTTGAAGCCGTAGAAATCCTCGTACATACGGCATCATCTCCTGTTCGTCTCGGGGAAGCTGGCGAGAACCGAGAGCCCGAGGCTCTCCTCGGCTTCGCTGATGTTCTTGATCGAGTGGTCGAGGTTATCGATGAAGAACGCGAGCCCGAGGGCGACGATGAGGCTGAATGCGGGGCCGAGCGCCATTCGCACATAGTCGCGCGTCTTCTTCCGGTAGGCCTGGCTCGCCGGGTTGAGGATCGTCACGGTCCATTCGGGGTTGCTCGCCCGGGAGATCCTCGCTTCCATCTGCTGTTCCACGACGTTGTCGTAGGTCTTCTTGAGCTTCTCGAGCGCGGCGTCGATCCGCTCGAGCTCGACCTCGGCCTGCGGGTATTTCGACTTGTCAAGCTCGAGCCTCGCCACCAGCCCACGGAGCGTCTCTTCGCGCTGAATGATGATGGCGAGCTTGTTCTTGTTGAGGAGGATCTGGGCCCGGATCTCGCCGACAACCATCCCGCGCTGATCCTCGATCTGCTTCTGGATTCTCTGGATCTCGGGATTCTTGTCCGTGTATTTGCCCTCGAGCTCCGACTCTTTCATCCTGAGTTCCTGGAGCTTGATACGGAGATCTTTCATGAGATCTCCCTCGAGCTGGGAGCCCGTCAGATCGCTCGAGACGGCGGCGAGATCCTCGACGCCGGCGCCGAGAAGGCTGTCGAGCCGTCCGATCACGGCTTCCTTGTCCTTCCGTTCGCGGACGACATCGTCGAGCTCATTCTCGTAGTTGGCGATGCGGGCCAGCAGACTCCGCCGCTGCTCCTCGATATCGACGATGTCCCCGTCCTTGAGAACCTTCTCCTTGTGGTCGCGCCAGTACTCGAGCTCCTCCTGCAGGCGATCGATCTCCTGCGAAAAGAAATCCTCCATCTCGGGGGGCGTCCGCGTGTTCGCGTAGTACTCGCGGTAGGCGTTGACGATCGCGTTGACGGCGGCCTCGCAGAACACGGGATCCTCGGAGCTGTACGTGACCCATATCACGTTCGAGGTCGTGATGACGCCCGAGTTGACCCTCGCGAGAACGATCTTCCGGTCCGTCTTGTAGCCCGTCGGAAAGAACTTCGAAATATTCGTCTGAGCCTTGCCCACGACCGTCTGTGATTTCACCATCTCGATCTGGGAGGCGATCTCCTCCTCCCAGTTGAGCGTCCGCACGTTCCGGTCGAAAACGCCCGCCGCCTCTCCGCGCTTGATGAGAACCTTCGCGGTCGATTCGTACTCGGCGGGCTGCCGAAGCGTGAGAACGATCACAACCACGGTCGCCACGGCGACGATACCGATGATGATCCATTTCCTCCGGAAGATGACCTCGAGGAAATCCTTCACCGTCGATTCGCGTTTTACTTCAACCGTCTCCATATCATCCCTATTTTGCGTTGCCGGTTCTCTTGTAAAAATCGAACAAGACCTTCTGGTTCGCGACCTGCCAGCCGCTCAGGTAGAGCTGCGCCGGCATCCCGAGAATGTCCCGCACGGCGAGCGAGAAGTCCTGCGCGCTCGCGAGAGCGGATTTCGGAACATACACGATATCGAACGCCTGGAGCGGAATATCGAGATCGAATCGCTTCTTGCCGAGGAGCTGGCCCAGATCGATCTGGATCCCGACGATGTGATCCGGCGCAACGCGGCGGATCACGAGTATCGCGTTTCTCCTACCCATCTTGTTCGGCCCGCCGCTCAGTGCGAGGAAATCGGTGAGCGTCATGCCCGGATGAAACTCGTACCCTCCGGGGCTCGCGACCTCTCCCATGGCGTAGACGACCTGCGGACGGAAGTTCCTCACCACGACGGTGATATCGGGGGTGACGATGATCTCGGAGAAACGCGACGTGAGCAGGCTGTCGAGCGCCGAGACGGGCTTTCCCGCGACTTCCACGTCTCCGACGTACGGGAGCGAGATCTTGCCGTCCGGTCTGACCTTGAGATCGAGCTGGTTGAGATCGTTGTTGTACAGGAACAGGACGTCGAGGGCGTCCCCGTAGTTGACGATGTATTCCTTCGGCTCGGGGCGCACCGGGATATTGCCGAGGTCGAGCTCGCCGCTCTCGACCTGCCCCCCCCGGCTCGAGATGAAGCGGTTCCCTCCCCCGCACCCGCCGAGGGTGACCGCCAGTGAGACAACGCTGATAAGCTTCACGATATGACTATTCACAAGCCGCCTTTTACGGACAGAGCACTCGCCTGAACCCCTTCAATCGCATACAATTGAACTAATGTTTATACACGTCGAGGCACTCTGTCAATGTGTTTAAATGCAAGATATGTGCCCGGAAGATCAGTAGGCTCCCTTCCTGGCGATCACGGCAGGAACCGTTTTGAACATGATCTTGAGGTCCGTGACAATGCTGCGCTTACGGACATACTCGAGATCGAGGCGCATCCATTCCTGGAAGCCGATGTGGCTGCGCCCGGCGATCTGCCAGAAGCACGTGATTCCCGGCGTAACTTCGAGACGCCTCTTCTGCCAGGCAAGGTACTGGGACACTTCGGATGGGAGGTTGGGGCGGGGGCCGACGATGCTCATGTCCCCCTTGAGCACGTTGATGAGCTGCGGCAGTTCGTCGAGGCTCGACCGGCGCAGGAACCGCCCGACGTGGGTGATTCGCGGATCGTCCTTGATCTTGAACACGGGCCCATCGACGCCGCTCAGGGGCCGGAGCGCGCCGATTACGTTCTCGGCGCCGGTGACCATCGAGCGGAATTTATAAAAATTGAAAAACGTGCCGTTCTTGCCGACCCGTCTCTGCTTGAAGAAAATCGGACCGGGGGAATCGAGACTGATGAGTATCGCGACGACCGGGATTATCGGCAGAAAGAGCACGAGCAGGAAAACGGCCACAACTATGTCCGAGAAGCGCTTTAGAAGAAAATAGGTCCTGCTCCCACGGGGCGCCTGAAGTTCGATGACGCTCGCAGCCGGTTCCTTGCTGTCGAAAACTTCTTGCATTTCCGGGGATCCAGCCATTGTCGCCTCCAAGCCCACAAAAAACCCGGGCCGCTGCCTGCCCGGGCAAAATAAAACGTTTGCCAAAGAAACGTTACTTTAAAGCGGGCAGGCTTGAGCCTCTGTTGTGCTCCAAAGTAAGATTCCGTTAGCAAACGACCTGTAGGGTCCTCCTTTTGTGACTTAATACTACCACATTCGGGCTCGTTTTGTCAATCGGCAAAATGGGCGCGAATCGCTCCGAGAATGCGCATACAACCGAAGCCCGCCAGAATCGCGAGCAGGGGCTCCACCGGTATGCGCGATCGCAGGGAGCCGAAGAAGACAAGAGCGGTCGCCGTGTGGACGAGGATGACTCCGTAGAGCAATATGAACGGCCGGGGCCGCCGCAGCGTGAGGATCAGACCGATGAGAGAGAGCGGAATGACGACGATCGAGTATGCGAAGACAAAGTCGAACGAGCTCGCGAGACTGCCGAGCGACCTCCCGCGGTCCCACCACCAGCCGCTCTTCACACCGCTGAAGCCGGCATCGCCCGTGAGCCGCCAGAACCGCGCGAGCCTCCACCCCGCCATCTTCAGGGCGAGCCGCGGATGCGCTCTCACGAACTCCTTGCCGAGGCGCCACGCCTCGGCGTCTCCCCCGACCTCCCCCTTCGCCTTGATATCGTCCCAGCCCGGCAGGGCCTCGAGGGGCGCCACCGTCCCGTGGTACGTAGGCTCCTCGCCCACGATACGGTTGTTACCCTGGTAGAAGGTGATCCCGCCGTGCGTCGTAAAAAGCACGGGCTTTCCGAGCCGCGCCTCGTTCCGGGCCGCCCAGGGTACGAGCATGGCGAGGAGGACGGCGAGGAGAAGCGCGGCTCTCGCCAGGCGCGCCCGCAGCGCGCCGGCGCCCCACACAACGTAGGCGGCCGCCGCGAAGAGCGCGAAGGGAAACGCGTTCGGCCGCTCGAGGCTCGCGAGAGCGAGGAGGATCCCGCCGGCGACGCTCGAGCGGTACGTGATCTCCGTTTCAAGGGATCTCGAAAACACGATGAGGAACGAAAGAAGAAGCACGACGTACAAGTTTTCCGACAGGAGGTATGCGCTGATGAAGACGAGAGGCGGGGCGAACGCCACGAGGGCCGCCGCCGCCACCGACGCACGTTCAGGAACGAGCCGCCGGGCGAGCAGGTACGCGAGAGCAATGATCGAACCCCCGAGGAGAATCTGGAGAATTCGTCCCGCCGCCGCGTGGGGACCGAAGATCCAGTACATACCCGCGAGCACCACGGGGTAGAGCGGCGGCCGCGACGCGGTGGGCTCGCCCCCCGCTCCCGCGAAACCGGAACCGGATGCGATCGATCGAGCGATGCGGTCGTAGTCGATCTCGTCGCCGCGGAGCGGCGCATGGAACCCCACGATCTCGAGCCAGAACAGCACGCGGAGCGCGACGGCAAGCACGATGAGAAAAGCGAGGAGTCTGGGCTTCATCACGGTTATGAGAGCAGAAACGAGTACAGGAGTGGAATCATGATTTCGTGGTGCCCCGTTATCGCGATCGCGGCGCCGCCGAACCCGGCCGGCCGCGCGAGCACGTTTTCCCGCGGCCGGTAGTGCTGCGTCATGTCCATGTTGCAGGCGGTGAGGCGGTCGAAGGGCGCGCCGAGATTCCGCGCGATGCTGAAGGCCTTCAGAAACACCTCCGGGAGAATCACCGCGGAGCCCACGTTGAGCGCCACGCCGCCTGCGCGCCCGAGGTGCTCGACGCGCGCGGCAAATATGCGGAAGTCCCGGGCCGAAAGCTCGCCCCACGAGGCGCCGTCGAAGCCGGGATGCTGATGGATGATGTCTGTGCCGATGGCCACGTGCACGGTGGCCGGAACGCCGAAACGTCCCGCGGCGGCGAGCACGCTGTAGTCGCGGTGGGGCGCCTTGCCGTCGTCGAGGAAACGTCCGATCGCCTCACCGAGCCCGAGCGCCTCCCTGCGGCCTCGCGAGACGGCCTCGAAGCACCCATCGGCCGTTTCCCTCGCGAACCCGAAGATTCCCCGCTCGAGGCTCTTCGGCACGTCTTCAGAGGTCTCGCCGAAGGATGCAATCTCGAAATCGTGAATCGCCGCGGCGCCGTTCATCGCGATCGCCGTGACATACCCCTTTCGCATGAGCTCGATGATGTACCGCGACAGCCCGCACTTGATGACGTGCGCACCGATCATCCAGATGATCTCGCCCTCCCGGCCCGCCGCGGCGCGCTTGATCGCGCGCTCGAGGTCGGCGAGGCCCTTCACCCCGAGCTGATCCGGCAGCGACTCGCGCCAGCGATCGAACGCGTGCCCCCCCTTCACCGGATCCCCGAAGTCCCGCAGCGTGACCTTGCTTCCCCGCTCGCGGATCGATACGGTTTTGACACGTGAGAGATCTATTTCTTCGAAATCACTCGCCACGTCCGGGAACGTCCTTTCGCTCGATGGTCCGATGCGGGGCGCGGCTCAGTGTGTAGCTCTTGAGCACCGCCTCGAAGGCGCCGACGGCGACCTTCGACCGCAGCAGCACGGGCATTTTGACCGTATCATCGGTGACCCATATTGTCAACTTCCCCTTGTGCTCGAAGATGCTCGTCGTCTGAAGCACGGGCTCGATGACGAGGCAGTCGAACTCTCCCGCGGGCACCTTGACGCGTTCGCGGCGGAGCACCTTCACGTAGATCGGATAATTCTTGCCGCCCGTGTGATTCGCGAGCGCCACCGCTTGGCCCACCTCGAGCGGAAGGGTCCTCGCGTAGTAGAGCGCGCTCAGAAAATCCTGGGTGTTCGGCGGTATCGGCATCTTCTTCGCGCCGTAGATCGCGAGGTGGTTTTTCTGGTCGAAAACGACCTTCTCGTCGGATTTGAACTTCCCCTCGCGGAGATGCTTCTCGAAACTGAGGGAGTAGAGATTGTCGAAGTCCATCATCGATTCGTGCAGGTCCCGCACCTTGAACACGTGATCGAAGGCGCCGCTCGTGCGCGCGGTCGAGACAATGCAGTACGCGCGCATGCTGTCGAGCACCGCGACGTTGCGGACCTCGAGCGTGGCGTCCCCCGCATAGATGAGGCCGTACTGGATCGCGAAGGTGAGAAGCTCGCCCTCGCCGAAGGGCACAACTCGGGGAAACAGATGAACGATTTTGAATCCGGCGAGCCGGGAGTCCTGGTCATCTTTCGCATCCGTTTCTTCCTGAGCGCAGGCGCTCGGCGCAACGGCGGGGAAATCGACCCTCGATGCCGCAGGTTGGCCTGAAAAGAGGACAGAAAGAGCAGTGAGGACAATGAAGATCGAGGCACCGACGTTGAATACTTTACTTTCATAGTTACTCATAATACCTACTTACTATTACTGCTACGCATCAATCGGCCAGGCGTCGCTGCCCAGCGGACCCACCCCGGACTTATTCTACTGCAATTGTCGTGCACTATGGCGAAGATTCATGTCGCGACGGCCCTTCGCCCCTTCCGAGAAGACGCCTGTAAACCTCCATGATCTTCTCGACACTTCGGCTCATATCGAAATCCGCCCCGCGTATCCTCGCCGCCGCCCCCATGCTCTTGCGGAGCTTCTCATCCGCGATGAGCCTCTGTATCGCCCCCGCGAGCGCCGCGTCGTCCCCGGGAGGAACGAGCAGCCCGCTCCCCGGTGTGATGACCTCCGGAATGCCCCCCGTATCGCTCGCGATGACGGCGAGCCCCGCCGCCATCGCCGCGATGAGCGCTGTCGAGAGCCCCTCTTGAAGGGACGGGAGAACGAAAATGTCAAAGAGGGGCAGCATCTCCTCGAGCGGCACGTCGGGCGGGACGCACTTCACCGCTCGTTCGATGTCGAGAGCGGCGATCTCGTCGCGCAGCTCCCGCTCGAGGCTCCCTTCACCGACGAGAATGAACCGCGCGTCGGGGCTCTCGCGAAGAACACCGGCAGCCGCTCTGAGAAGAATCCGGTGCCCCTTCTCCGCCTCGAACGCAGCGACGACGCCTATGACGCAGCCGCCCTTCTCGATCCCCCATCTCCGCTCGAGCCCGCTCGCGGCCTTCGCCGTCCGGATCGCCTCGATATCGACCCCGCTCGGAATGATCGTCATGCGCGATGCGTTCACCCCTCGTGCGAGGAGGCTCCCCGCGGCCGCCCGGGATATCGGAATATAGTGTGCGACTCCCGTACGGTACTTGAAAAGCGAGAACAGATCTCTCCCGATCGGGAACGCGACGCGGCGGCTCACGACGAGAGGAGGCGCACCGCGGAGAAGCCCCCGCGCGAGCCAGAGATGCGTATGGGCACTCGACGTCTGCGCGTGCAGAAGGTCGGCCCGCCAGCGCGAGACGAGGCGGGCGACGGCGAACGGCGTGATGACAGGCACGCCCTCGAATCCGAATTCCTCGCATGGAATCGAGCCGGAAGCCGCTCGCGAGAGCGCCGATCCGGCGCGTGCAGCGAGCATGACGTCCCACCCGCTCCGCATGAGAGCGCGCGCCAGGGCGGCCGTCTGAAACTCGCCCCCGCGCATGAGCGCTTCGCTGTTCGCCAGAAGAACCCTCACAGAAGCCGCTCCCCTTCGAGAATCGCGCAGAGCCGCTCCGCGATCCGCCTTGAATTGAACTCTGCGCGCACGTATGAGCCCCCCGCAGCCGCGATGCGGCGCATCGCGGTGCGATCCCGCATGAGAGAGGATATCGCGCCGGCGAGCGCGCGTGCGTCCCCGGACGGAACCGTCTCGAGATGGACGCCGCTCTTGAAAAGCTCCGCGATCGCCGCGGTCTCGGCCGTGATAACCGCTCTCCCGACGGCGAGCGCCTGGAAGACCTTGTTCGGGATGACGAGCCGCGCCTTGGGCGTCGTGCCGAAGATGCCGAGCGCGATGTCGGCGTCAGCGATGAGACGCGCGAGCTCCGCGGAGGGAACCGGGTCCCTGAACGTGACCTTGCCCGGGGGAAGATCTCGCGCCTTCTCGCGCACGTCCGCGTACGTCTGACCGCGTCCGACGAGCGTGAAGGCGACCGGCGCATCGCGGAGTATCGCCGCCGCGCCGATGATCGTGTCAACGCCGTGCAGGGGAAGATAGGTGCCGTAGAAAAGCACCTTGCATGAGGCGCGGGCGGCGGGAAACGGCGCCTCGACGAAGAGATCCTCGTCGAATCCGACGGGGAGTACCGCGATCTTCCCCGCCGGGATGGAGAACTCGCTCGTGTAGAACCTCGCGTGGGCGAGCGTGTCCGCGAGAACGAGATCGGCGAGCCTCATGGACACCAGATCGAGGTTACGGTTGTGCCGCTCCTGCGCCGATCCCGGGCGCACGTCCTCGCGATCCAGCACCCGTGTCTCGTAGCGCGAGACAAGCGGATCGAACACGATCGCGCGTCGCGTGCACCGGGCGATCGCCCAGGCTAAGGGGACGTCTTTATGTCTGAAATCCGGGACGAACAGGACGCGGCTCGAATCCCGCATCCGAACGTATCTCCACAGGAGCGCCGGGTACCTGAGGTGCACCTTCAGGCGCGTGTCGACGCGGCATTCGGCCACCGGAAACCCGCATTTCTCCCATCCCTTGCGGATGATCGCGTTCCTCGGGTACGAGGGATCGTAGCCCCCGAAAAAGAGGAGCCCGCGCGCGGCGGACGAACGGCCTGAGTGATCGACTGTCATGTCCCACCGGCCCTGCGAGCGTCGCTCGACCCGGACAGCTCCCTCAGAACGGCATACTTCAGGAAGACCCCCGTCGAGGCAAGCACGCAGAGGATGAGCCCGGAGGCGCCGTCGAGGAACCCGAGCTGGAAGAGGTACATGCGGATGAAACGCGCAACCGGATGGGTCACGATCCCGGGGAACCACGAAGAACCCCGCTTCCGCAACTCGACCGCCCCGCGGCGGCTGTAGCTCTTCATGCGATCGATGTAGTCGGCGAGGTCGCGGTATGGCCGGTGCTCGATAAAGCCCCCGAGCTTCGACGAGACGCCCTCGAGAGAGAGTCTCTCGTGCACCTCCCGCTCGGGATACGAGCCCTTTCCCCGCCTGAAGAGACGGAGAATCCGGTCATCGTGCCACCCGCAGAAGCGGATCCGCGTGCCGAGGAACTCGCTTCTACTCCGCAGCCGGTAGCCGTCCGCACGCGGGGCGGCGAGAGCCTTTTCGATCTCGCGAAGGAGCTCCGGCGAGAGCGCCTCGTCCGCGTCGAGAACGAGGACCCAGTCTTTCTCCGCCTTGCCGACGGCCCAGTTCTTCTGGTCGGCGGCCGACGTGAATTCCCGCTGATACGCCCGCGCTCCGTGGGCGCGGGCGATTTCGACGGTCCGGTCGCCGCTGAACGAGTCGACCACGACGATCTCCCCAGCGCCGGAAACGCTCTCGAGACATCGCGCGATGCGATCCTCTTCGTTGAACGTGATCACGACGAGGGAGCAGTTCGAGAGAGCGCTCGCGGGATTCACGCGCATCCTCCCTTTCCCGGGCCGCCGTCCGCACCGGATTTCACGGCCAAAACACTCTCCATCTCCGCCAGTACCATCTCGGGGGAGATCCCGGAGAGGCAACTGTTTTCGACGCACGTCCTTTTCTTGCACGGAATGCAGTCCACGTCAAGCCGGATCGCGCGGTGCGTCGATGTCATCGGATCCCAGATACGCGGATCGGTCGGGCCGAAGAGGGTGACCGTCGAAACGCCCTGGATCACGGCGAGATGCTTTGGACCCGAATCGATCCCGACGAGAAGGTCGAGCCTCGCTATGAGGGCGCCGAGGCGCGCGATGCCCATTGGGGGCGCGAGCACGGAGCCGCCGGCGAGAGCCGCGATGCGTTCGGCGAGCTTCCCCTCACCCGGACCCCAGAGAATGACGGTGACGGCCCCGAGCCGCTCGCGGGCGAGCCGCACGAGCTCGACGAATTGCCCCTCGGGCCAGGATTTGGCCTGGTAGGCCGAGCCGGGAACGATCCCGATGATCCGCCTTCCGTCCGCACCGAGGCTCGCGACGTACTCCCGCGCCCACCGCTCCTCGGCGCGCGCCGCGGGAAAGCCCGTCTCGAGGCCCCGCGCGCGATCGGGCTCGAGGCCGAGCATCCGGACGAGCTCCCGGTTCGATTCGAGCGTGTAACACAGCACGCGCTCCCCGTCCCGCATGATGACGCGCGGGAGAAGATGCGTATAGCACCAGTTTCGTCTTCCCGTATCCATGCCGATCCGCATCGCGGCGCCGGTCAGAAACGTCATGTATGCGCTCCTCGGCGACGAGATGAGATCGAGGACGCAATCGGTCTTCTCGCGCCTCAGTCTCAGCGCCAATGACATCTGCCGCGCGCCGTCTTCGGGAAGGATCAGCACGTCGTCGAGCTCCCCGACTCCCTGGAGCGCCTCGGCGTACTGCCTCCTGCAGAGGTACCGGAGACGCGCGTGCGGATAGCGGTCCCGCACGGCGTGGACGATCGGCAAGGACAGCACGATGTCCCCGAGCGCCTTGAACCTCACGATGAGGATCGAGCGCGCCTCATGGACGGACAGATCGGGAAGCGCCCCGCGTGCTCTTACCGTTTCCATGCGAGCACCTCTTCGAGGCGGCCGAGCACCTCGCCGGGACCGATACCGTCGAGGCACTTCATCTCTTCGCACTCGTGCCGGTGACACGGGGCGCACTCGACGCCGTGCGTCACGAGGGCGAAGGGACCCTTCCCCTCGTATGGAAACCAGATATCGGGTTCCGTCGGGCCGAACACCCCGACCGTCGGACGGCCGAGCGCGACCGCCATGTGGAGAATGCCCCCGTCGTTCGAGACGACTGCGTCGCACGAGGCGAGAACGGAGGCGACCGATCGCAGGGGCTGGACCGGCAGAAGGCGCGCGG
>DATCCP010000031.1:0-2278 GCA_036511215.1 Candidatus Krumholzibacteriaceae bacterium | reverse complement strand
GCTCGTTTCGACGAAAACGGGAGAGCAGCGCTCTTTCATTATCGGCAAGGTCAACGTGAGCGGTCTCCAGTTCAGCCCCGATGGGTCCCGCGTCGCGTTCCTCATGGCGCGCGGCGACAAGGCGAAGGCGCAGGTGTGGATGATCCCCGCGGCGGGCGGAGAGGCCTGTCAGGTCACGAGCGCGGAGACGGGGGTCTCGACGTTCCGCTGGCACCCGGCGGGTGGCCGCATTGCCTACGTCGCGACGACGTCCCTGTCGAAGGGCGAGAAGGAGCTCGACAAGAAGGGCTACGGTTTCATTTTCTACGAGGAGAATCTCAAGGACAGAAATCTCTACATGCTCAAGGTCGGCGGTGACGGCGGCGTCGGCGACGCGGACGAGATCACGAAGGACTGCTCGGTGTGGAGCTTCGAGTGGAGCCCGGACGGGGCGACGATTGCGGCGGCCATTTCCCCGAAGAACACAATCGATCAGGACTACATGTTTCAGAAGATCTATCTCATCAACGTCACGACAAAGGAGCGCAGACAGCTTACCGACAATCCCGGAAAGCTCGGCGGTTTCGAATGGAGCCCGGACGGCTCCCGCATCGTGTACAACGCCGCGATGGAGCTCAAGGATCATTCCGCGAGCCAGGTGTTCGTCATCGGCGTCTCCGGCGGCGCCGCGAAGAATCTCACCGAGCCTGCGTTCCGCGGCACGGTCACCTGGGCCGGCTGGAAGGACAAGGCGACGATCGTCTATCGCGCGAGCGAAGGGGCCTATCCGACGCTCAGCACGGTGAACGCAGCGGGCGGCAAGAGAACAATCATCCTCGATGCCAAAGCGTCCGGTATCATCTTCGGCGCACCCGACTTCACGAGAGATTTCAAGGGCCTCGCATTTGTCGCCAGTGCCCCCGACGTTCCGGGAGACGTCTATTTCTGGCAGAGCGGCGCCAAAGACCTCAAGCGTCTCACGACCCTGAACCCCTGGATCGGCGATCGCGCGCTCGGCACCCAGAAGGTCGTCCGCTATTCGGCGCGGGACGGACTCGAGATCGAGGGCATTCTCATCTATCCCGTCGGCTACAACCCGGGCGACAGATATCCGCTCGTCGTGATCGTCCACGGCGGACCCGAGTCCAACTACTCGAACGGATGGGTTACGAGCTACTCGGAGCCGGCGCAGGTGCTCGCAGGGAAAGGCTATGCGGTGCTGCTCCCGAACTACCGCGCGAGCACCGGCTACGGGCTCGATTTCGCGCTCGCGGGGTATAATGATCCGGCCGGTAAGGAATTCAACGACATCGCGGACGGGATCGATTACCTCGTCTCCGCCGGCGTCGCGGACAAGGACCGGGTCGGTCTCGGGGGCGGCTCGTACGGCGGTTACGCGGCGGCGTGGTTCGCCTCCTACTACACGGCCAAGGTGAAGGCGGTCTGCATGTTCGTCGGCATCAGCGAGCTCGCGAGCAAGCGTCTCACGACCGACATTCCCTACGAGGAGCTTGACGTGCACTCCGGGAAGGCGCTCGAGGATATGTGGCAGCTGAGCCTCGAGCGGAGCCCTATATTCTGGGCGCATCAGAGCAAAACGGCGGTGCTCATCCTCGGCGGCGCCGCCGACACGCGGGTGCATCCGTCGCAGAGCCTCGAGTTCTATCGCATTCTCAAGATGCACGACCATCCGGCCGTGCGACTCGTGCAGTACCCGGGCGAGGGACACGGGAACGCCAAACAGCCCGGCCGCATCGACGTCCTCTACCGCCAGCTCGACTGGTACGACTGGTACGTGAAGGACGCGAAGCCGCTCGGCGGCCCGATGCCGCCCCTCGACATCAGCGACCGCTACGGATTGAATCTCGAGACGAAGGAAACGGCCAAGTGACATCGGCAGGAAGGGAGATCGCATGAAGGAGAAAGACAAGGGGCTCTCCCGCAGATCGTTCATCGGTCGAAGCGTGGTCTCGGTCGTGGGAGTGGGTCTCGGGCTCTCGGGCGCAAAGAGCCTCAAGGCGGCTCTTCCGGGCTTCCCGGGACCGCAGGAGACGGCGCCCGCGGCGCCGCCATCCCCCGCGAAACCCGGTATCAGGGACTATCGCGATCTCGGACGCACCGGCTGGAAGGCCTCGGACCTCGGGTTCGGAAACGCGACGATGCAGGACCCGGCGCTCCTCGAGTACGCGATGGAACGGGGAATCAACTACGTCGACACCGCCCGACAGTACTACGACATGGAGATCGTGATCGGGAAGATCTTTCCCGCCAAGCGCGACAAGCTCTTCATCACAACGAA
>DATCCP010000030.1:0-4439 GCA_036511215.1 Candidatus Krumholzibacteriaceae bacterium | reverse complement strand
CGCCGAGGTACACCTCGCTCTGGATGATGTCCTTGATAACGTGCTCGCCTTCCTGGTTCTCGCGTACGACGAGACGCAGCGCCGCCTTGAGGGGAGCCGCGAACGTGAGATCGCGCTCCTTGCATTCCTCGACGACGTACTTCGGCTCGCCGATGGAGTACCCGAGATACTCGAGCGTGAATTCACCGCGCGCGGAAACCACCGGAAAAACGGAATGGAACACCGACTCGAGGCCGACGACCTCCCGTTTGTCCATCGGAACGTTGCGCTGCAGGAAGCGTTCGTACGACGCGAGCTGCACTTCAAGGAGATGCGGGATCTCCACAACCTGCGGAATCTTGGCAAAATCTCTTCGCTCAGGCACCGTGATCATTGAAAATGATCCCTCCTGTTACCGGCCGCTGCCGGCTTGGCTGAGCTACTTTATTTCGACGACGCCGCCGACTTCCTCGATTTTCTTCTTGATGTCTTCCGCTTCTTGCTTGTTGACGGCCTCTTTGACCGGCTTCGGCGCTTCCTCGACGAGCTTCTTCGCCTCGATGAGGCCGAGGCCCGTGATCGCGCGGACGACCTTGATGACCTGGATCTTGTTCGGACCGATCTCCTTAAGCGTCGGGGTGAACTCGGTCTTCTCCTCCTCAGCCGCCGCGGGAGCCCCGCCGCCCGCCATCATGCCGGGCATGAAGGCCATCGGGGCCGCAGCGGTAACGCCGAACCGCTCCTCGAGCGCCTTGACGAGCTCGGAGAGCTCGAGCACGGACAGCTTTTCGACATGCGAAACGATCGTGCCGACGGCGCCGCCCGCCGGCTTCGCCTTTTCGTGGCCCTCGGCCTCGGTACCCTCGGCGTCCTCATCCTTCTTCTTCGTAGTCATTCTCTGACCTCCCGTTCCTGCGTTTGATGCAACCGTAATGCGGGCCTATCCCCCCGGAGGGGGCGCACCCGCTATCGTAACGATCCCCCTGCGGAGACCGGCGCCGCAGTTACGCGGCGGCTCCCTTCTTGTCCTCGATAGCCTTGACGACGTTCACGAGGTTCCGCAGGGAAGCGCTGAGGCAATTGACGATGCCTCGCAGCGGAGCCTGCGCCGTCGTGACCACCTGGGTGAGAAGGATCTCCCTGCCCGGGAGAAGAGCGAGCCGCGTCACCTCTTGCGCGTTGATGACACGACCCGATACAAAGCCCCCCTTGAGGCGGGGGAGCTCGTAATCATCGGCGAACTTCTTGAGAATCTGGGCCGCCAGCACCTCGTCCGTCGTGCTGATCGCGACGGCCGTAGGGCCCTCGAGGAGGGGGCCTATACCGGCGAACCCGAGCTCCTCGAAGCTCCGCTTCGCGAGCGTGTTCTTGACGACGCGGAACACGACGCCCTTCTCACGGCAGAGCCGGCGAAGCTCGGAGATGTCCTTGACGTTGAGGCCGGTGAAGTCGCTGAGAACGATCGCCTTCGCGTCTTTGAGGACCGCGTCGAAATCCGTGACCTTTTTCGTTTTCGCTGCCTTGACCATACGCCGGTATCCCTTCTCCTAACGCGCCTCTCCGACGAGGGAGGCCATGTCGATCGCGAGCGACGGGCCCATCGTGGAGGAAATATAGATGCTCTTGATATATTTGCCCTTCGCCGAGGCCGGCTTCGCGCGGACGAGCTCCTGCGCGAGCACCTTGATGTTCTCGACGAGCTTCTGCCCCTCGAACGACATCTTCCCGACGGGGACGTGAATGTTGGCGCCCTTGTCGACGCGGTACTCGATCTTGCCGGCCTTCGCCTCCTTGACCGCCTTCGCGACGTCGAAGGTCACCGTCCCCGATTTCGGGTTCGGCATGAGGCCGCGGGGACCGAGAAGCTTCCCGAGTTTGCCGACCTCGCCCATCATGTCGGGGGTCGCGATCGCGATGTCGAAGTCGAACCAGCCTTCCTTGATCTTCTCGATGAACTCGACGGAGCCTACGTTATCAGCTCCTGCGTTCTTCGCCTCCTGCTCCTTCTCGCCGCGCGTAAGCACGAGGACGCGTATCGTCTTCCCCGTGCCGTGCGGCAGGAGCACCGTGCCGCGAACCTGCTGGTCCGCGTGCTTCGGGTCGACGCCGAGACTCGCGGAGAACTCGATCGTCTCGTCGAACTTCGACGGCGGAAAGCTCTTGAGAACCTCCACCGCCTCCTCGATCGGATATGCGCGCGTGCGGTCGACCTTCGCTGCGCTCTCACGGTATCTCTTGCCGGGCTTCATGTGCTCACCACTTTCTTGCCGTTATTCCTCGACGATGATTCCCATGCTGCGGGCACTGCCCTCGACCATCCTCATCGCCGCTTCGATCGTCGGACAATTGAGATCCTTGATTTTCGTTTTTGCGATTTCGCGAACCTGATCCTTCGTGACCTTCCCGACCTTTTCCTTGTTGGGCTCGCCGGAGCCCTTCGCGATATTGACCGCCTTCTTGAGGAGCTCAGACACGGGCGGCGCCTTTACGATGAAGACGAAGGTCTTGTCCGCGTACACGGTGATCTCGACGGGGACGATCCAGCCCGTCATGCTCTGCGTGGCGTTGTTGAACTGCTTGCAGAACTCCATCGAGCTCACCTGGAGCTGGCCGAGCGCCGGACCGACCGGCGGCGCGGGCGTGGCATGTCCGCCCGGAATCTGCAGCTTGACGACCTTCATGATCCTCTTTTTAGACTTTTTGGCCATACCTACCAGCGCTCCTTCGTGCCGACCAGCGCGTGATCGGGAATCGCTAAACGATCTTTACCTGGAGAAAATCGAGCTCGACCGGGGTTTCCCTGCCGAAGATGCTGACGAGAACCTTGACCTTTCCCCGCTCCGGATTGATCTCGTCGACGACGCCGGTGAAATCGGCGAAGGGCCCGTCTACGACGTGAACGTGCTCGCCGAGGGTAAACGGAACCTCCGGCACGATCCCTTCCTTCTTCTCCATTCTGCCGAGGATCCGGTCGACCTCTTTCTTCGGAATCGGGAACGGTTTCTTGATGTCTCCCACGAAGTGGGTGACGCCGGGCACGTTCTCGATGAGGCCCCACGTCTCCTCGCCCATTTCCATCTCAACGAGGATGTAGCTCGGGAAGAGCTTCCGGTGGGAAACCTTCTTCTTTCCCTTTTTCATCTCGGCCACTTCCTCGGTGGCCACGAGCACTTTCCCGAACCGCTCCTGAATCCCCGAGTTCTTGATGAGGCGCTCGATCGTCTCGCGCACCTTGTTCTCGCGGCCCGAGTATGTGTGAACGACGTACCAGCGGAGCTTCTTTCCCGCCTCGTCGCCTTCGGCGGGCGTCGCCGCGGAATCCCTCGCGCCCGCGCGGCGGCCGCGGGGTTTTTCCGGCGCCCCGGGCGCCTCAGGCGTCTCGGGCGCATCAAGCACCTCGGGCACCTCAGGCGTCTCGGGCGTCTCCGGCGCGGCGGGCTCGGGGGTCACGTCGGCCCCGAGAGGCTCGGCCGCCCCGGCGGCCCCTTCCTGCTTTTCGTTTACGTCCTTGAAAATATCATCAGCCATACATTCACACCTTGCGACCCCGGTCAGGTTGGGGACGTCCTTTACCAGCCGAGAAGACGTCTCACGAGGAGCGTGAGAATCTCATCCACGACCCCGATGAAGATGGTTACGACGAACGTCGCCACGATGACGATCTTCGTGGATTCCTTGAGCTCGTCGCGGGTCGGCCAGGTGACCTTGCGCATCTCCACGCGGATTTCGTTGAAAAATCTCTTAATCTTTTCGATCATGTCTCGCTCCGCTCAGCGCGTTTCCTTGTGAATGGTTTGCTTCCGGCAATACCGGCAGTACTTCTTGTGCTCGAGCCGGTCCGGATGCTTACGCTTGTTCTTCATCGTCGTGTAGTTCCTGTTCTTGCACACGCTGCAGGCAAGAATAGCCAGTTCTCTCATGGTCGTTTCCTCTCTCGCTTACGCTACTCTATGATATCGGTCACGATGCCGGCGCCCACGGTGCGGCCGCCCTCGCGGATCGCGAACCGAAGTTCTTTTTCCATCGCGATCGGTGTAATGAGCTCGATTGTCAGCTCCGCATCGTCACCCGGAATCACCATTTCGCGGCCTTCCTGAAGCGTCGCCACGCCCGTCACGTCGGTTGTCCTGAAGTAGAACTGCGGCCGGTACCCGTTGAAAAACGGCGTATGCCGCCCGCCCTCTTCTTTCTTCAGCACGTAGACCTTCCCCACGAACTTCCGGTGCGGCATCACGCTCTTCGGCGCAGCCACGACCATGCCCCGCTCCAGCATCTCCTTCTCGATACCTCTCAGGAGAAGCCCCACGTTATCGCCAGCCATACCCTCGTCCAGCTGCTTCCGGAACATCTCCACGCCCGTCACGTCAGTGGTCCTGAAGTAGAACTGCGGCCGGTACCCGTTGAAAAACGGCGTATGTCGTCCGCCTTCCTCTTTCTTCAGCACGTAGACCTTCCCCACG
>DATCCP010000029.1:0-4147 GCA_036511215.1 Candidatus Krumholzibacteriaceae bacterium | reverse complement strand
AAGCACCGTTTCGACGACCTGAACGAGGGCCGCGATCACGAGGATAAAGGTCACCGTCTGGAGATACTCGAGCCCGAAGCGAACGAGAATGTACCTGTGGAACAGCCACGTCGCGGCCGAAGCCATCGTCATGACGAAGATAACCGCCCCGCTCATCCCCGCGGCGGTCTTGATCCGCTTCGAGACGCCGAGGAAGGGACAGATGCCGAGGAACCGGCTCATGACGAAGTTATTGACGAGAACCGCGCTCACGATAATGAGGATGAGCGTTTTCATCGATTCCCCCTCGCTGTTCATGCATCCGCGGAGCTCTGCAGCAGATCCCGTGGAACGCGCAACGGACAAAACCCGCAAGAACCTAATACCAATTTCCTTCCAAAAGCAATATGAAACTTCCCGGATGGGAATTGCACCATTGGCGCGAATATCTTGACAGAGAGGGCGCGCGCCTGATTCGATTGGCGCGTTACCGGCGGCGTGACCCCGCCGGAGCAGGGAACAACCCTCCCGGAGCAGTCACGGGAACACGAGGACAGGAGGAGCACCCCATGAGAATATCCGTACTCGCGATCGCCGCGGCGGTCGCCCTTCAGCTCTTCGTCGAGCCGCTCGGGGCGCGGAACACGAACGCGGCGCCGAGCGACACACTCGCGCTGTCCCTCGAGGAGAGCGTGAGGCTCGCGCTCGCGAACAACAGCGGCATCCGGGCCGGCCGCGAGAAAGTGCGCGAGGCCTCGGCCCGGGTCGACGAGGCGGGCACGGCGTTTCTGCCGCAGCTTACGGGAAGCGCGGGATACACGAGGCTCGACATGGCCCCGTACATCCCGACGTCGCGCATCGCGTCGATCCTGGGGGGATCCGGGGGGACGCCGCCGGGCCGCACCCTGCCTGACAAGATCGCGCTCGGCCTTCCCGACAACTACGCGGCCTCCCTCGAGCTCCGTCAGCCGCTCTTCGCCGCCGGCAGGATCAAAAACGCCTATGATATCTCGAAGCTCGCGAGGTCCGAGGCGGAATCGGAGCTCGACCGGACCTCGGTCGAGATCGCGTTCGAGGCAAAGAGGGCATACCTCGAATGCGTTCAGGCCCAGAAGCTCGAAGACGTCGCGTTCGAGACGACACGACAGCTCGAGGCGCACCTGAAGGATGTTCAGGCGATGTCGGAAGCGGGGCTCGCCGCGGCGAATGACGTGCTCAAGACGAAGGTCTACTACTCGGACGCGCGGCTCGCGCTCATGAGGTCGAAGCACGCCGTCAGCCTCGCTCGGAAGAATCTCTGCAGCATCATCGACGTCCCGCTCACGAAGGAGATCGTCCTCACGACGGCGGCGGACAGCGTCGTCGGGACCACGATCGACCTCGACGCGGCGGTCAGGGACGGCATCGCGAGACGTCCGGAGCTCGCCGCGATCGCCTGCCGGAAGCTCATGGCGCGGAAAGAGATCGAGACGAGCCGGAACGGATACCTCCCGACGGTCTCCTTCTTCGCCGACCTATCGTACCAGTATCCCGACCGCAACTACGCGAAGGATTTCTATTCGTCGTGGAAGCTCGGCGTCGTCGCCCAGATGAACGTCTTCGATTGGGGAAGGACCGTGTACCAGACGCGGCAGTCCCGGAGCCGCCTCACCGAGATCGAAACGACGGAGCAGAGCATCAGGGACGCCGTCACCCTCGACGTCACGAGAACGTACCTGACGCTCCTCGACGCGTGGGACGCGATCCAGGTCGCCCGGGAAGGCCTCGAGCAGGCGGATGAAAACCATCGCGTGACGCTCGAGAGGTTCAAGGAAGGACTCGCGACGAACACCGACCTTCTCGACGCGGAGGTGCTCCTCACCGCGTCGAAAACGAATCTCCGCACTCTGACGATCGAGTACCTCATTGCGCAGGCGGACCTCGAGCGGGCCACCGGCGGCACGCAATGACGGAAGGTACGCTCTGAACCGCGAATCATCTGGAAGAACAATCGAGATAGCGGTATAGTGGGAAAACATCTAATTTTAAATAATTTTCATTTGTCAAAATTCTTTTACGATCGTATAACTATGAAGTATCATTCTTCGGGATTCATGGGCCATCCGGGCCCCCCCATTGAATGAAGGATTATGATTGTCGGCATCGGGATAGACACGGTTTCCATATCGAGGCTCGAAAAGCTCATTGAGCTGCGGGGTGAGAAGTTTCTGCGTAAGGTCTTCTCTCAAAGCGAAATCGAGGAGGGGATGAAACGGGAGAAGAACGCCTCTTTCTTCGCGGCGCGGTTCGCGGCCCGCGAAGCCTTCGTCAAGGCGCTCGGAACGGGATTCAGGCGAGGTATCTCAATCCGCGATATCGAAGTGAAGAAGACGGATCTGGGACGGCCCGAGCTCTCGTTCACGGCACGCGTCGAGGATATGCTCAGAGCGAACGGGATCGCGAGATGCCATCTGAGCATCACCCACGACGGCGACAGCGCTCAGGCAATCGTTATTCTCGAGGGCGCATGAAGCGCCATTGGAAAGGAGACTTCGCATGAAGGAAATACCGAAGAACATGATCGGGTTCAGCGGAAAGTATTTCGTCCAGTCGATGCTCACGCGTGAGGGCCTGCCGACATCCGCCGGCAAGGACGGGATCGACCTTCTCGTCAACCTGAAGAAGCCGCGGAGAGAATTCTCGATCTTCGTCGTTTCCAACCTTCAGCCGAAGCGCGCGGGCGGCAAGGGGAAAGAGGCCCTCGATTGGTGGATCCCCCTTTCGACGGCCGCCGACGTCATCGCATGCGTCGACCTCAGCGAGCTCAGGGTATGGCTCTTCGAGCGCGACGAGCTTCCGAAGTACGCGCAGCAGAAGACGTCGTCGAAGTATCACCTGTACATGTACACGGACAAGGCGGTCGCGCTTCGCGGGAAGAAGAGCATGAAGTTCGACTACGAGTTCGAGGGCTTCAAGCTCGAGAACAGGGTCTACCAGGGCATCTTCGAGAAGCGGACGAGACGCCCGGCGAAGAAGGCGCCGCGGAAACGCGCCGCGCGGAGACGCGCCGCCAGAGGCGCCGCGAAGAGACGAAACGCGAGAAAGGGTAGATAGCGCCCGCAATGGCCTTCGCAAACCGCTTCGGGTGGTCCCTCTCGCGCGAGGCGACCTTCGATGACTGCAGACGACGGTACTATTTTCATTACTACCTGAGCTGGGGCGGATGGGGAAGAGACGCTCCGGCCGTCGCGCGCGAGGCCTTCAGGCTCAAGCGCCTCGTCTCTCTCCCCCTCTGGCGGGGGCAGCTCGTGCATTACGTCGCATCGATGGTGCTTCGGTCGATGAAGGCAAAGGGGAGGATCCCCGACCGGGACAAGGTGATCGCGTACACGCTCGAGCGCTTCGACACGCAGTTCGAGTTCTCCCGCTCGCGGAACTATCTCACGACCCCGAAAAAGTCGGGCAATCGTCTCAATATCGACTGGCTCGCCCTCTTCGAGCACGAGTACGGCCGCGAGATCGCATCAGCGGTCCTCGAAACGTTCCGCGGCGAATGCGTGCGGGCCGTCGAGGCGCTCTGCGCGAGCCCGCTCCTCGGGGCGCTCCTCGAAACGGATCGCGCGAAATGGGCGATCGAGGATCTCGACAGCGGCGATTTCTCGCAGCAGTTCGATTACGGCGGCGCGACCGTCTTCGTCAAGACCGACTTCATGTACCGGGCGGCGGACGGCACGCTGCGCATCGTCGACTGGAAAACGAACCGCGCTCAGTCCGCCGCGGGCGGGGCGAACGACGGGCCGCGAAACGCCGCCGTCCAGCTCGGGATTTACGCCTACTACGCCTCCCGTATCCTCCGCGAGCCCATTGTGGCGCTGCGGCTTCTCGAGGTGAACCTTCTCGACGGGGGCCGCGTCATCGAGCACGCGGCGGACGAGGGGAGTATCGCGCGCGCCGAGGAGACGATTGCCGCCGGCATCGCGAAGCTCGCGGCGGTGCTCGTCCGGGGGGATACGGCCCGCAACGAGGCGCTCCCTCCCGCGCAGTTCCCCACGATCGACAACAGTCGCTGCAGATTCTGCAATTTCTACCGGATATGCAAGGATGAAACGAGCCCGAACCGGTTGCCCTAGATCGAACAACGTTTCCTGACCGCGCGGACGAGCGGACCCGCCCCGAATCGCACGGGGTC
>DATCCP010000028.1:0-6188 GCA_036511215.1 Candidatus Krumholzibacteriaceae bacterium | reverse complement strand
GCAAGCCTCCCCGCCGATTCCGCTTGAAAGAGAGACACCGGGTACCTATATTACCCGTAATTTTTGTCGCGGAAGCGTCCCCGTCGAAAGAGGCTCCTCGCGTGCCGAAATCGGAACTAGACCTTGGGTGGAAGGATATCGATCCCGGCTGCACGGTGAACGAGCCGGGAAACGCGGCCCAGTACCGCACGGGGGACTGGCGCTCCATTCGTCCCGTCTGGGACCATACGAGATGCATCAAGTGCGGCGTCTGCTATATCTTCTGCCCCGACGCCGCGATCCTCAAGAACGCTGAGGGGTACTTCGAGGCGGACCTCTACTACTGCAAGGGCTGCGGCATCTGCGCGCAGGAATGCGTCACAGGGTGCATCAAGATGGTCGAGGAGGCCGAGTGATGGGGCAGCGCGTCGGTGTCGAGAATTCCATTGCGGCCGCCGAGGCGATCAGGATGGCGAATGTGGACGTCGTCGCCGCGTATCCGATCACGCCGCAGACCCACATCGTCGAGCATCTCGCCGAGCTCGTCGCCGACGGCAAGCTCGACGCCGAGTTCATTCCGGTCGAGTCGGAGCACTCGGCGATGAGCGTCTGCTGCGGCTCCGCCGCCGCCGGCGCGCGCACCTTCACGTGCACGAGCTCGCAGGGTCTCGCCCTCATGAACGAGATCGTCTTCATCGCGGCCTCGCTTCGTCTTCCGATCGTCATGATTCTCGCCAACCGCTCCCTCTCGGGGCCTTTGAGCATATGGAACGACCACACCGACGTGATGTCGGTTCGCGACTGCGGCTGGATACAGGTCTTCGCCGATAACGGGCAGGAGCTCTTCGATCACGTGTTTTTCGCCTACCGCGTGGCCGAAGACCCCGCCGTCTCCCTTCCGGTTATTATCAACATAGACGGGTTTATCGTTACGCACGTGATCGAAGCGATCGAGTACTGGAGCGAGGAGCAGGTAAAGAAGTACCTCCCCGATTTCAAGCCGGTGAACGTTCTCAATCCCGACAAGCCCATCACGATGGGCGCGTTCGCGCTGCCCGGTATCTTCACCGAGGCGAAGAAGAACCAGGATGAGGCGATCCTCGCGTCGAGGCCGCACATCATGAAGGCGTGGGGCGAGATGGAGAAGGTCGTGGGCCGGAAGTACGAACCGGTCGAGACCTACAAGCTCGAGGGCGCCGATACGGCCTTCCTCACGATGGGAAGCTTCAGCGAGACGGCATCGATCGCGATCGACAGGCTCCGCGAGCAGGGGAAGCCGGTCGGACAGATCAAGCTCCGTCTCTGGCGGCCGTTCCCGTTCGATGAGATCCGTGCGGCGACAAAGGGCATCAAGAACCTCATCGTCATCGACCGTGCGATCTCGTACGGCGGTCCCGGCGGCCCCGTCGCGAGCGAGATCCGGGCGGCCCTCTACCAGGAGAAGAATATGCCGGCGATCGCGAACTTCCTCTGCGGCTTCGCGGGGCGGGACGTCACGGCGGACGATTTTCTCGCCATGTACGGAAAGACCGAGGAGCTCGTGAAGGGCCGCAGGCCCATTCGCGAAGAGGACTATATCTTTTACGGAGTCAGGGAATAATGGAATCGCTCAATGTATATGCGTCCAGGCTCGTGACGAAGCGCGAGTACTTCGCCCGCGGACACCGCGCCTGCCAGGGCTGTGCCGAGGCGCTCGCCGTGAGGCTCGTCGCGAAGGCGCTCGGATCGAACGTCGTCGTCGCCTCCGCGACCGGTTGCATGGAGATCGTCTCGTCGCCGTTCCCGTTCACGAACTGGAACGTGCCCTGGATCCACGTCGCGTTCGAGAACGCGGCCGCCGTCATAACGGGCGCCCAGGCGGGCACGAAGGCGCTCATCCGCAAGGGAAAGCTCCCCGACAGGGGGACCGTGTTCCTCGGCATGGGGGGCGACGGCGGAACGAGCGACATCGGGCTGCAGGCGCTCTCGGGCGCATTCGAGCGCGGGCACAGGTTCGTCTACGTCTGTTATGACAACGAGGCGTATATGAACACGGGCGTCCAGCGATCGTCGGCCACTCCCTTCGGCGCCTCCACGACGACCTCCCCCTCGGGCTCGAAGAAGCCGGGGCAGGTCACCTGGAAGAAGAACATGCCGGAGATCGCCATTGCGCACGCCATACCCTATGTCGCGACCGCGTGCTCCAGCTACCCGTTCGATCTCATGCGCAAGGTTGAGAAGGCGGCGCGGGTGAACGGACCCGCATACGTCCACATCCTCTCCGTGTGCCCGACCGGCTGGGGGCTTGCGAGCGAGAAGGCGATCTGGATCGGCAGGCTCGCCGTCGAGACCGGTGTCTTTCCGTTGTACGAGTTCGAGAAGGGCAGATACAAGATGACTGTCGAGACCCCGGAGCTTCGCCCCGTTGCGGATTATCTGAAGCCGCAGGGCAGATTCAGACATCTGACTCCCGAGCTCATCGAGGAGATCCAGACCCGGGTGAAGCGAGAGTACGAGAAGCTCCAGGCCAAAGCGGCGATGCTCTAGGAAACGGCGATGGAAGAGAAAGTCAAAGCGATCATTCAGCGATACGGGAACGACAAGAGCTTCGTCATTCCCATTCTCCAGGATATTCAGCGGGAGTTCAATTATCTCCCGCGCGAGGCGCTCGATGCACTTTGCAGCATTCTCGGCGTTTCGCAGAGTCTCGTCTACCATCTCGCTACGTTCTATCGCGCATTCAGCCTCACGCCTAAGGGGAAGCATCTCTTGACCGTTTGCATGGGCACCGCGTGCCACGTTCGGGGCGCCCCGCAGATCGCCGATCACCTCGAACGGGTCCTCGGGATCAAACTGGGGGAGACCTCGAAGGATCTCGAGTACAGCCTCGAGACGGTGAACTGCCTCGGCGCCTGCGCGCTGGGCCCCATTCTGGTTGTAAATGACGAATATCATGGACAGATGACGATCGCCAAGACGGGCAAGGTGCTCGCCTCTATTGGTGTGAAGGTGCGGTCCGATGAAAAAGCTTGAATCGGTCGCCGAGCTCAAGAGTCTGCGCGAGAAGCTGGTGGCGGGGCGGGACCCGCAGAAACCATGTGTCGTGATCTGTGCGGGGACGGGGTGTCTCGCGTATGGCGTGATGGCGCTTATTGACCGCTTCAAGAAAGAGCTCAAGAAACGGAACCTCCTGGATACGGTCGATATCAGGTCGAGCGGGTGCCCCGGTTTCTGCGAGCGAGGTCCGCTCGTCGTGGTCCATCCGAGGAAGATATTCTATCAGCGTGTCTCCCTGAAAGATGTCAACGAGATTATCGATGAGACGGTTCTCAAGGGTTCCGTCATCGACCGGTTGCTCTACAAGGACACCGCGACAGGCGAAAATGTGGTCACCGAGGATGAGGTGCCGTTCTATAAGAAGCAGATGCGGCTCCTCCTCGAAATGAATGCGCTGATCGATCCGACGCTCATCGAAGACTACCTGACCCTCGGGGGCTATGGCGCTCTCGGGAAGGTTCTGAGCGGCATGAAGCCTCAGGCTATCATTGAGCAAATAAGCAAGTCGGGCTTGCGGGGAAGGGGCGGCGGCGGTTTCCAGACCGGCTGGAAATGGGAGTCCACGAGGGCGGCCGCCGGCGAGCCGAAGTACGTCATTTGCAATGCCGACGAAGGCGACCCGGGCGCCTTCATGGACCGCAGTCTCCTCGAAGGGAATCCCCACTCGATCATCGAAGGGATGGTCATCGGGGCATACGCGATCGGCTCGAGCAGAGGATACATTTACGTGCGGAACGAATATCCCCTTGCCGTAGCGAACGCCGTGATTGCGGTCGAGAAGGCGCGCGAACTGGGCTTGCTCGGCAAGAACATTCTGGGCTCGGGGTTCGACTTCGACATCAGAATCAATCGGGGGGGCGGCGCTTTCGTCTGCGGCGAATCGTCGGCGCTCTTCGCGTCGATCGAGGGACGCGTCGGAGAACCGCGCCAGAAGTACACGCACGCCACGGATCGCGGGCTCTATGACAAGCCCACCTGTCTCAACAACGTCGAGACGTGGGCGAACGTGCCGCTCATCATCAACAAGGGCGCCGATTGGTACGCGTCGATCGGCACGGAGAAGAGCAAGGGCACAAAGATATTCTCCCTCGTGGGCAAGATCAACAACACGGGCCTCGTCGAGGTTCCCATGGGAATCACCCTGCGTGAAATCGTCTACGAGATCGGCGGCGGCGTACCGAAGGGACGGAAGTTCAAGGCCATCCAGACGGGAGGCCCCTCGGGCGGATGCATTCCCGAGAAGTACCTCGATATGCCGGTTGATTTTGACGAGCTCACGAAGATCGGCTCCATGATGGGCTCGGGCGGTATGATCGTCATGGATGACCGCAGCTGTATGGTTGATGTCGCGAAGTACTTCCTCAAGTTCCTCGAGGAGGAATCGTGCGGCAAGTGCACCCCGTGCCGCGAGGGCGTCAAGCAGATGCGAATCATCCTCGACCGGATCACGGAAGGCAAGGGGGACGAGAAGGATATCGAGCTGCTCGAGTGGATGGGGCAAGGGATCATCGACGGCTCCCTCTGCGCGCTGGGCGGCTCCGCGCCGAATCCGGTGCTCACGACGATCCGGTACTTCAGGGACGAATACATGGCCCATATCCGCGACAAGAAGTGCCCGGCGGGCGTGTGCAAGGCCCTCATCAGCTTCTCGGTCAACAAAGACGCGTGCACCGGCTGCACCGCCTGCGCGAAGGTCTGCCCGACGCGAGCGGCGACGGGCGAGAAGAAGAAGGTTCACACGATCAATCAGGAAACGTGCATCAAGTGCGGCGCCTGCTACGACGCCTGCAAGTTCGATGCAATACAGGTGAAGTAATGGCGGACACGGTCACACTCACGATAGACGGCAGGGAGATCAAGGCCCCGGCGGGGACCACGATCCTCGAGGCCGCCAAGAACGCCAACATCCTCATCCCGAACCTGTGCCACAACGAGGAGCTCGCTCCGTACGGCGCCTGCCGCATGTGCATGGTCGAGATCACGCACAAGAAGAGGGTGCGTCTTGTCGTCTCGTGCATCGCCGAGGTGTCCGAGGGGCTCCAGGTGAAAACCGATACGGACGGCGTGCGCCGCGTCCGCACGCTCGTCATGCATCTCATCCTCGCGAGGAATCCGAGCCATCCCGAACTCCAGAGGATGGCCGCCGAGCTCGGGATCGGCACGACGATGTTCGGGGTCGACTTCAAGGGATGCATCATGTGCGGCCAATGCGTGCGCGTGTGCCGCGAGGTCGTCGGCGCCTCCGCGATCGGATTCAAATCGAGGGGGCCGTCGCGCGCGATCGCCACGCCCTTCGACGAATCGCCCGAGGACTGCATCGCATGCGGCTCCTGCCACTACATATGTCCCGTCGGCGTGATCCCGATGGAGGAGCACGACGGCGTTCGCAGGATCTGGAAGACCGATTTCCCGATGGCGAAATGCAAGACCTGCGGCAGGTACTTCGCGACGGAGAAGGAAGTCGCGTTCTATCGAACGATCGCGAAGCTCCCGGACGATGCATTCGACACGTGCGTTCACTGCCGTTCGGTGAAGAAGTAGGACGGATATGCTGGAGATCAGATTTCACGGGCGAGGCGGGCAAGGGGCGGTGACGAGCGCCGAGCTTCTCGCCGTCGCCGTCATCAACGAGGGGCGCTACGCGCAGAGCTTTCCGAGCTTCGGCCCCGAGCGCCGCGGGGCGCCGGTCGTCGCCTTCTCGCGCGTCGACGACAAGCAGATCAAGACGCGCTTCGCCGTGAACGAGCCTGACGTGGTGCTCGTTCTCGACCCGAGCCTGCTCAAGATAGCGAGCCCCCAGAAGGGGATCAAGAAGGGCGGCATCCTCATCGTCAACACGTCGAAGACGCCGGAGGAGATCAAGAAGGAGTTCGGCTACGCCGGATTCCGCGTCGCGACGGTGGACGCGACGAAGATCGCGGTCGAAGAGCTCGGACGTCCCATCACGAACACGACGATGCTCGGCGCCATGGTCAAGGTGACGGGCGTCATACGGCCCGCCTCGATCGAGGAGCCCCTTACGAACCGCTTCGGGCGAATCGCCGCGAAGAACCTCAAGTCCTTTCAGCGGGCCTTCAACGAGGTTCGGGAGTAGGCGTCTCTTCCATACGTTTGATTCACGAGGCCTCCGCCGTTTGTGACGGCGGGGCGTTTTTTTTGGAGGAAACGGAGGG
>DATCCP010000027.1:0-3322 GCA_036511215.1 Candidatus Krumholzibacteriaceae bacterium | reverse complement strand
GACGGGGCTGCGCCAGGAGGTCGGAACGCAGGCGCGCGTTCTGAACGAGGTCGTCGAACGGCTCAAGGTCACAGGTTCGCACCACGTCGAACCCGAGATTCTCCGCGAGCTTATCGGTCACACGTGGATCGAGGTTTTCGCGGGGCTGGGGCTCGGGCTCATCGTCGCGCTCCTCATGTACTGAAGGGCCGCGCGGCACGGCGCGGTCTCGCCGTGAGACACGGCGTGGTTTCACTATTGGCGGATGACAGCCAAATAACTCTTGACACGCCGGCGCGGCTCAATCGAGAATCATCCCGATGAATGTGTGGTGTGTGCAGAGGGCGACGTTGGGCACAAGGCCGGATCATCGGGGATGATTTGGCCTTTTTCGTACGCGGAGGAGGCACGGGTATGCGGATCATCTCGGTCATAAACCAAAAGGGCGGATGCGGGAAGACAACAGTCGCGATCAACCTCGCCGCGGCGTTCCGGGAGCTTGGGAGGAAGGTCGTCCTCATCGATCTCGATCCGCAGGCGCATGCCTCGCTCGGTCTCAATGTCTCTTCGGAAGAAGTGGAAACGACGATCTACGACCTTCTCAAGGATCCGCGCGTCAACGTCTCCGACGCGCTCGTCAAGGTCGAAGAGAATCTCTACGTCATCCCCTCCTCTCCCATCTTGAGCGCGATCGAGCAGGAGCTCGCGGGAAAGCCGGGCCGGGAGGGACGGCTGCTCTCGAAGCTGACCCGGGCGAGCGGGGATTTCGATTACATCGTCATCGATTCCCCGCCGAGCATCGGGCTCCTCACGTTCAACGCCCTCATGGCCTCGGGCGAGGTCATCATCCCGATCGATCCGAGCTGCTTCTCCGTCCAGGGGCTCGAGAAGCTCCGCGAGACGCTCGAGCTCCTCGAGCGCGAGACGAACCACGTGATCGCCGTTCACGTTCTCATGAGCAACGTCGAGCGGCGGACCGCATTCAGCCGCAGTATCATCAGCGACGTCGAGCGCGACCACGGCAACGTCCTCATGAAGACGATCATCTGCCACTCGGTGCGCTACAAGGAAGCGGCGTTCCAGGGAAAGCCGATCTTCGACATGAAGCACGTCGACCAGCTCCAGGAGGAGTTCCTCGCGCTCGCGCGGGAGATCGAGGCGAGCGCCCCGAGCGTAGCGGTCGAGAACATCGATGATTGGATCGTGAGGCTTCACGGACCGCGGCGCGTCGCGGAGGGGATTCTCTTCGTGCTCAATGCGCCGAACGCCCAGAACGTCTACCTCACCGGCGAGTTCACGAACTGGTCGCGGGAGGGAATCAGGATGGAGAAGGACGGGAAGACCGGCTTCTGGAAGGCCGTTCTGCACCTCGAGCCCGGCGAGTACGAGTACCGGTTCATCGTGGACGGCGTCTGGATCAAGGATCCGAACAACACCGACTCCGTGCTCAATGAATTCGGCCAGGAAAACTCTCTCCTCATCGTGTAGATCATGCCCGAGAGACGATCACCCCGAACGCTCCGCGATGTTTCGCACCTTTTTCTTTCGGGAACCGAGCCCGCTCGTCGGGCGGCCCCGCGCAGCACCGTTTGCGTCTGGATCGCCGTTGTCGGCGCGTCGCTGAACCGCGCCCATTGCGCGGCCGGCGTCGCAGCCGCGTTCGCCCGGCAGGGGATGTGTGTCTCGCTCCTCGAGGTGTGCCGCGGCCTCCCGAATATCGGCTACTATTTCGGCATGGAGCCCGCAGCGTACCTCGCGCCGACGCTCGACCGCTCGGAGCTCGTGAGCGGCGTCTGGAACGGGGAGATCCGTTTCTGCTTCTCGGCCGACGCAGCCGCCTTCGAGCGGTATCACGGCGAGGATCTGCCTCCCGGGGCTCCGCACGCGATCGTCGTGGCATTTTCATACCCGCCGGAGCGCGCCGCCGCACGTTTTCTCGCGGGACTGCGCAGCGCGACGGCCGCCGTGTCGGATGAGGGGACCGCGCTCGGACAGCGCCCGCCGGACGCCATCATCGCGGCGGGGTGCCGGGAGAGCGCCGAGCGCGCCCGGGCCCTAACGGCCGGGATGCGGGATGCATTCCCGCACGCGGCCATATTTCTCCTCGGGGACGGCGGGGACGCGGGACGAGCGGGAGACGCCGACGAGGGCCTTGTCGTCCCCGCGGATCTCCGCGCCTCCTGGGCGAGGCGGCTGCCGCCGGTCGATCAACTGTTCGGCGAGCTCGCCGCCGGTCTCCTGCAGGTCGTGAGCCTCCGGCGGAGGAAGGGGAGCGGGTATGCGGCGAACGGATAGGGGCCGTTCCGATGCGGTTGCCGTGCTCGCGCTCGCGCGGCGTCTCGGCCCGCTCGCGCTGCGGCGGCTTTTCGTCAGGTTCTGCCACGAGGTCTCCCGTTTCTCGGACGGATTCGAGATCGAAATCGCTCCGTTCGATCTTGTGCTCCGCGATTCCGCGAGCGGATTCTCCGTCACCGTATCCCCCCTCAGGGAGCTCTTCCTCGTCTCGCTCGGCGAGAGCCGCTCGTTCGACATCCGGGTGTCGTCCGTCGAGGGCTACGCCTCGGCCCTCGACCTCGCTCTCGCCACCTACCTCGCCGCCGCCGCGAAGGCTGCTCCGGCCGCGTGACGCCCTCCGGAGCGGAGCCCCGGCGATCGGCGCCGTGAGCACGCATCCCACGAATCCGGCCGTCTTTTATTCCCTTTCGCGGTGACGGGAATCTCTTTATGTTTTATATGTAAAAGGTGCTTGGAGGCGGGATGATGACGACGATGAAGATTGCTCTTGCCGTGGCGCTTCTCTCGACGCTCGCGTTTCAGTCGTGCCTGTTCCAGAACGATCCGCTCGCGCCGAACCAACCGCCGACGATACAATCATACACACCGCAGCTGACGTTTTTCTCGCTGACGATTCCGGATTCGTGTGTGTTCTCGATCAGGGCCCACGACCCCGACGGCGACGACCTCGCCTATTCGTTCACGGCGGGCGATTCCATTCTCAGCGGCTGCGATTCGGTCAAGTTCTACGCCGTCAAGGCGGGCCTGTACGATATCAGGGGGGAAGCGAAGGACGGGACGACCGAGGCGCACCGCGAATGGCATGTGACCGTTTTCGAAAGGAACAATCAGAGTCCGGCGATCACATGGTTCATTCCCGATCAACGGCTCGTGGCGTGCGCCGTCGGCGAGACGCTCGAGTTCCATTTCAAGGCCTCGGACGATCATCCGGAAGCCCTCCAGTATTCGTACCTGCTCGACGGGGCACTCCTCCATTCGGGCTCGCCCGATCTCATCAATCGCTTCATGAACCGGGGGGATTTCCTGCTCGAGGGGGTCGTGTGGGACG
>DATCCP010000026.1:0-3220 GCA_036511215.1 Candidatus Krumholzibacteriaceae bacterium | reverse complement strand
GAGAGAATCCCGAGGCCCGCGCTCGACGAGCCGATCTCTCCGAAGAGGACGATTGAGTCTCCCGCGCGCGCCCCCGAGCGGCGAATCGCGCGGCCGACTCGGGCCTCCCCCACGATCGCGACGTTGAGAAAAAAGCCCCCGGGGCTCTGAACTGTGTCCCCCCCAACGAGCTTTACGCCGTACTGCGCGCAGGAGCGCCTGAGGCCGTCGATGATCCCGTCGACGTCGGCCGGAGCGCATCCTTCCGGAAGCCCGGCCGTGAAAACGATCGAGCCGGGGACACCCCCCATCGCGAAGATATCGGAGACGTTCGACGTGACGAGTTTCTGGACGGCCTGGCTCAGGGTGCAGAGCCCCCGCCTGAAATGCACGCCCTCGACGGAGGCGTCGGCCGCGAAGAGGAGGTCCCCCTCGACGCCGGGGAGAACCGCCGCGTCGTCTCCGATACCGCATCCCGGGAAGGCTTTCCGAAGGCGATCGATGACCTCGAGCTCTTTCATCCTATTCCAGCTCTTTGAGGGCGAAGGGCAGGGCCCGCATGCAGTCTCCCGCGATCATTCCGCGCTCGCCGGTATCGCAGGCGGCGATCTCGGCGGCCCGCGAGTGGACATAGACGCCGAGCCGGGCCGCGCGCGCCGCGCCGCACCCCTGCGCGAGGAAACCGGCGATGGCGCCGCTCAATACATCCCCGCTCCCCGCCGTCGCCTGACCCGGATGGCCGTGGACGTTGATCCCGGCGAGCCCTTCGGGGCTCACGACGATCGTCGGCGCGCCCTTGTGCACGACCGTCACGCCGGTTCCCCTGACGAGCTCGCGGAGCCACTCGATGCGCGGCACGGGGAGCTCCGGGGCGCTCTCCCCCGCGAGGCGCTTGAGCTCGCCCGAATGCGGAGTCACAATGATCTCCTTGATCATCGACGCCTTCACGACGTCGGCGAAGCGCCCCTCGAGGGCGTTCAGCCCGTCGGCGTCGATGAGAAGCGGCTTCGGAGTCTTCTCGAGCACGAACCTCACGACCTTCACCGTCTCCTCGTCGGTCGTGAGGCCCGGGCCCATGGCGATCGCATCGAACCGGATTTCCTGGAGAAGGCTCCCCGCGGCCGCCTGCGCGATCGAGCCCGTGCGGGTCTCGGCCAGCGAGACGAAAATCACTTCCGGCGCCGCACCCTGGATCGCGCTCCTGATCGACTCGGGCCCCGCGCAGTAGACGATGCCGCAGCCGGTCCTGAGCGCCGAAAGCGCAGTGAGATGCGCCGCGCCCGCGTAGCGCCGGCTTCCCGCGATGACGAGGAGCGAACCGCACGCGAATTTGTGCGCGGTCGGCTCACGCAGGGGTAGGTCCTCGAGCGCCCGGTCGAGGTCGAGCATCTCCATCCCGGGCTTCTCCTCGTCGATCACCTCCGGCGGAACGCCGATGTCTCCGACGACGAGCTCCCCCGTGCATCCCTTTCCCGGATAGAAGAGGCAGCCGATCTTGGGAAGCCCCATCGTAACGGTCACGTCGGCCACGACCGCCTCTCCCATGATCTCGCCCGTATCCGCGTTGACCCCCGAAGGCACGTCGACGGAGACGATCGGAAGATCGCACCCGTTCATGACGTCGATCGCGGCGGCGTATTCTTCCTTGACCGGCTTCGCGAGCCCGGTTCCGAGGAGCGCGTCGACGATCGCGTCCGAGTCCTCGAGCGCCTTCCGCCCGAGCTCCTCCCAGCCGGAGAGGTAGATGAAATGCTCGACGATCTTCTTCTCCTCGCGAAGCGCCGCGAGCCGCGCGTGATTCTTCGCGGCGTCGGGAGAGAAGTCCTCCGGACGGTGAAGATAGTGGAGAATCACTTTCGCCCCCTTCTCGGCGAGGAGCCGCGCGACGACGAGGCCGTCGCCGGCGTTGTTCCCGCGCCCGAGAAATATCGAGACGGTGAGCTCGTCGAGCGATGGAAACATCGACGCGATCTGCTCGAACACCCGCTGCCCCGCGCGTTCCATGAGCGCGACGCCGGTGACGAACCGGCTGATCGTCGCCTCGTCGATCCGGCGCATCTGGGCTCCCGTTACGACCTTCATGCGAATGATCCTTTCACCGCTTCTCCGTTTTGTTGAGCTCCTCGACGATCTTCACGAGCGCATACGCGTCTTCGATCTCGAAGTCGGCGCCCGATTCCTTCGTGCCGAACGTGTCCCCGTAGCGGGCGAAGACCGTGCGGATGCCGAGCTCAGCCGCGCCGACGATGTCGCGCTCGGGCCAGTCGCCGACCATGAGCGCTTCGCCGGCCTTGATCCCCATCCTGTCGAGAACCATCCGGAACGGCGCCGGGCTCGGCTTGTATTCCCCCGTGTCCTCGTACGTGATCACCATGTCGAACATGTGGTGGAGCTGGAGGTAACAGAGACGGAGCCACGCCTCCTGGCGCGGCGCGTCCGAAATGACGGCGAGCTTGAGCCCCCGGCTCAGGAGCTGTATGAGCGTCATCTTCAC
Organism: Candidatus Krumholzibacteriaceae bacterium; assembly: GCA_036511215.1. Classification (GTDB taxonomy): domain Bacteria; phylum Krumholzibacteriota; class Krumholzibacteriia; order Krumholzibacteriales; family Krumholzibacteriaceae; genus SSS58A. The sequence goes on along the minus strand of DATCCP010000026.1, from coordinate 747 downwards.
GTGCGGATAGAGCACGAGCGCCGCCTCGCGCGCCCGCCGGTAGCCGACGATCCCGGCGGCGAGGATTTTGTAGTCGACCTCGCCAATGAGGTTGACGAGGAGCCTGTTGAAGACCTTCTGGTACTCGATCCCTTCGTCCCCGTAGATCTTCAGTATCTCCTCGCGGATCCGGTCCGGCGGCACGAGGAGTCCCGCGTCGATCATCGCCTGAATCGCGGCCTCGATCGAGACCTCTTTCATGCGCACGAAATCGGTGAGCGTGTTGTCGAGATCGAATATGACGAGCTTGATCATCGCGAGTCTTTCTCCTTGCCCGGCAGAACCACCCGCCGATATACTCGCGCCATGCAAACGGAAGAGCAGGACGATCACCGGGACAAGGGAGCGCCGCCTGATCCCGGCGGCACCGGCCCCGAAGACCCCGCGCCGGCCCCCGGAGCCCCCGCGCCCCAGCCCGCCGGCCCCCCACCCGGATTGCTCGAGAGGGTCAACAACTACTTCCTGCTCATCTACGCGGGCGCCTGCCTTATCATGCACTATTCGCTCTCGGGGCTTCTCTATTTCAAGGGAATGATCGCTCTTTCCCTGTCGCTGCCCGGGATCTTTGCGATCCTCACCCCGATGTATCTCCTGTCGCAGCGATCGGCGTTCGGATTCGCCGGCGAATTCCGCCTCGTGCGGCCCCGCCTCGGAACCTCAGCCATCGTTCTCGTCGCCGCGGCCTCCGCTATCCTTCCCATCGAGGCG
>DATCCP010000025.1:0-3034 GCA_036511215.1 Candidatus Krumholzibacteriaceae bacterium | reverse complement strand
TGGTCGTTCGACTGGAAGGTTCCGCTGCGTCGCGGGCTCATGTTCTACGGTCAGTTTCTCGTTGACGACCTCCAGTATCAGCGCGACGAGAAGGCCGGCCCCGACAGGCTCGGCCTCTACGCGGCCGCGGACGCGCTTTTCATGGTGTGGGGGAGAGAGCTCGAGCTCTCGGGCGGATACACATTCATCAGTAGATTCACGTACGCTCATTCAGGCGGAACAGAGTATGTCACGGGGAACGGCGACGAGAGAATGAACCATCTTCTCGGCTCTCCGATGGGACCCGACGCGGATCGGAGTTTCATCAAGGGGACGCTCGGTGTGAGCTCTCGCACGGCGCTCACGCTCGAGGGCGCCAGCACCAGGTATGGAGCATCGGGCGTTCTGGCCCAGGGGGACCTGCTCGATTGGCTTCCCGGCACGGAGAACGGCCATGCCTTCTACCTGAGCGCTCCGGTCCTGTACGTGAAGTATGCATCGGCGAGCCTCCGCTATGACCTGAATCACGGATCGTATGTCTCCGCGGGCGCGTGGATAAGATTTCGCGACCCCGGTGTTAATGATTTTCAAAAGAAGCAGCTTCTGGGCTGGCTCGAAGTCGTGCTGGATCTCTGATGCGAAAGATAACCGCTCTCATCGTAATCCTGAGGCCCCACAACGTCGCGGCGGCGGCGCTTTCCGTCGCCGTCGGTTTCGCCATGACGGGTGCGGTACACTGGCCGTGGCTGATACTGGCCGCGGCCGCCGTCGCCACCGCGGCCGGGAACACGATCAACGACATCTACGATCTCGATATCGACCGGGTGAACAAACCGCGGCGGCCGCTTCCCGCGGGGACGATCGGCACGAATACCGCGATCGGTCTCTATGCTATTTTCTTCGCCGCGACGGTGTTTCTGATGCTCTTTCTTCCGGGATTCGCCGCCGTATGGATCGGCGTATGGATCGTGCTTCTCCACATCTATAGCTGGCGGCTGAAGAGAATGTATCTCGCCGGGAACATTTTGGTGGCCGCGGTGTCGGGCTCGGGATTTCTGCTCGGGGCCCACGCCGGCGGGAACGTCATGGCGGGGGCGATCCCGGCGGCGTTCACGTTCCTTTTCGTCATCGGGCGGGAGATCGTGAAGGACGTGGACGACATTGAGGGTGATAAGGCATGCCGGGCGAGGACGCTCCCGATCGTGTCGGGGCGCCGCGCCGCGCTCATGACGGCGCTCGTTGTATTCCTCGCGCTCTGCATAGCATTTCCGGTACCGGCGTTTCTCGGCGTCTATCGAATGGCGTACGGATTGATCATGCTCGGCACCGTCGTGCCGATGCTTCTCATTTCGATCGGGATCATTCTCGGAGGGCGCTCCCTCGGTCTCGTGAGCTCGCTCCTCAAGCTCGGGATGTTCTTCGGGTGCGTCGCGTTTTATTTCGGCCCGCGACGATAGGAGAGAACGCAGGAAGGAGAGGACGATCATGACCGCCGGGTACGGCATCGTTATCATTCTCGCGATCATCCAGGGATTCACGGAGTTCTTCCCTATCAGCTCCTCCGGGCACCTCGTGATTTTCCAGTCGCTCTTCAGCATGCGGGGCCATGATATCGGCAACAGTATGATCTTCGACGTGGCTGTGCACGTCGGAACCCTCGGCGCCGTGATCATGTTCTACCGGAAGAGGCTCCTGCTCCTCTGCAAGGCGTTTTTCTCGCTCATTGCTCATGGGGCGGGTGGATTCAAGACGCACGGCAAGGAGATCACGTACATCGGATATATTGTGATAGGAACGATCCCCGCCGGCGTCGTAGGCTTCCTCTTCAATGATCGGATCGAGCGCACGTTCAATTCGCCGGCGCTCGTTTCGATCTTTCTCGTCGCGACGGGCATCTTTCTCCTTACGAGCAGGCTCCGCTGCGTGTCATGGAACCTCACATGGTACACGGCGCTCTTGATCGGCCTCGCCCAGGCGGTCGCGATTCTTCCGGGGATCTCACGGAGCGGGTGGACGATCACGGCGGGCCTTCTCCTCGGTCTCGGCTTCACGGAGGCCGCGGAGTTCTCGTTTCTCCTCTCCGTGCCCGCGATCCTCGGCGCCCTCGTGCTCGAGCTCATGAAAAAGGTCTTGCCGTTAACAGGCAATTCCGCCCTGCCGCTCGTCGTCGGGGCTGCCGGGGCGTTTCTCACCGGGCTTCTCGCGCTCAGGCTCATCATCGGAATCCTGAACAGAGGGGCGTTCCATCGCTTCGCGTACTACCTGATTCCCGCCGGCATTGCGGCGTTTTTGTTCTTCAGATTCTGGTTTGCTGGAGTGCGGTCGTTCTGACGCGATTGTGGGTCGTTGAAACAGAGGAGGGAAAGGCCATGTTTTTCGGCGGTATGTTCCTGTCCTATGTGGTCGTCGCGGTTCTGATTGTGATCCCGTTCTGGAAGATATTCGAGAGGGCCGGGTTCTCGCCTGTCCTGAGCCTCCTGATGCTCGTCCCTTTGGTCAACATCTGCATGGTATACTTCCTCGCGTTTTCGAAATGGCCGAAACAGGGGGGGACGCCCAGCTGATCCGAGGGGATCAGCGCGAGCTCTCGAGCTGATTGAGCATGGCGGTGAGCTGCGGCTCTCCGGGGACGCTCTCGAGCGCCCGCTTCACCCAGAGGAGCGCTTCGCTTCTGTTCCCTTCGGCGATCGCCGCCTGCGCGAGCAGCCTGCACGCGAGTGCACGTTCCTTCGGCTCATGCGCCGAGGTCGCCTCGAGATACAGTTTTTTCGCCTCGTCGCCCCGCCCGATGTGACTCAGCACCATGCCGTACTCGATCGCAAGGAGCGGGAAGCGCGGGCTTTCGCCGTACGCGCGTGCGTATAGATCGGCCGATTCCTGCACGCGCCCCTGCTGGCGAAGAATCCTCGCGTAGTTGATGATTGCTTCCATCTTGTTCGAATCGAGCCGGTAAGCCTCGGCGAAGGCGTCGGCGGCCTTCGCCGGATCCTTGTGCTCGAGATAGTAATTTCCCAGGAAGGCGTACGAGGCGCTGTGGCTCACCGTCACGAATGTT
>DATCCP010000024.1:0-6783 GCA_036511215.1 Candidatus Krumholzibacteriaceae bacterium | reverse complement strand
CCCCGCCGATTCGCTCCGCGGATTTTCCGAGGTCCCGCTCGGCGACGGGGGCGATCAACGCGATCTCTTTCATCGCTCGGCGGAGGATATCTTCATGCTTAACCGCTTTGCCATCGGGGATGGGGAGCATACGCTCATTCTCGCGCCGTCCGCCGATTTCGTCGCGCGGCATGCCGAATCTCTCCGCAACAGCGTATTCTTTCCTGCATTCGAGTTCCCGCGCGAGATGGGAATCGAGCTCGCGGTCGCGCGGTCGTTTCCCGCGCTACGTTGGAAAAGCGAGGTACGCGAGGAGGCGGCGCCGGACAACCGGACCGTCGCACGGCCGAAGCGCTTTCGCATGAGCGTCGTGGCCGTCGGTCTCGCGGCGACCCTGGTACTCGTGATCTTCCTCGGTCCGTTCTTGAAGCACTACAGGTCCCCGGTGTCGAGGCAGCCGAGCGCGCTTCTCGGTGCATCCGATGCGGCAAAGCCCGATTCAACCGCTTCCGGGGCGGCGCCGCGCAATACCGCGGCGGTCGGCGAAGCCCCGGCGGAGATGAATCGTCCGGCGCAACTCGCGTTCTCGGAGTCCTGGAGGGCGAAGCTCAAGGCCGCGGTTACCTCGTCACCGCGCTCGTATGATGGAAAGATATACGTCGGGTGCAGGGACGGATCGCTCTACGCGTACACGAGCGAGGGGAAGCTCTTGTGGAGCTACCGCTCGGGTGCCGGCGTCGGCGCATCCCCGTGCTTCGCGGGGGGGCGGGTGATCTGCGCCAACTACCGGGGCGATCTGTTCTGCCTCGATGCGAATACCGGCGCCGCGATCTGGTCTTTCGCGGCCGGCTCGAAGATCGTAAGCAGTCCGCAGGCGAGAGAGAATCTCGTCGTCGCGGGAACGGTCGATGGGAGACTCGTCGCGGTGCGCTCGGATAACGGCCGGAGGCTCTGGGAGCGAAAGATCGGCGTATCGATCTGGGCGAGCCCGGTAGTGGCGCAGGATTACGTCATTGCGGCGACAACGGACGGATTCCTCGTTCGGCTGGACCCTCGGGGAAAGATTGTCTGGAGGGTGAATGCTGGGGGCGGAATATTCTCGAGTCCGCTCTGCATCGAGGAACAGAACCTCGTCGTCTTTGGGGGCGGCCGATATGTCAACGGATACTCCCTGACGGGCGGAAAACGGATCTGGCGCTTCTCCGCGGGTTCCCCGGTCGACGGCGCTCCTTCCCGGGGGGGCGATGCGATCTTCGTCGGAACCAACAACGGGAATCTCTACGCCCTCGGGTTGGACGGGGCGCAGCTCTGGCGGTGCCGGGTCGGCGGCGCCGTCCATTCGAGACCGTTGGTCGCGGGCACAGTGGTTCTGGTCACGACGTACGCGTCGCGACTCATAGCGGTGGACGCCGCGAGCGGCAAGATCGCGGGGGAGTTCCGCGCCGCATCGCCGGCATACTCATCCCCCGAGGGCGACGGAAAGCGCATCTACTTCGGCACGAACAGCGGCGTGCTGCACGCGGTCTGGTTCAAGATTTCGGTCGCATCCTAGGGTGCGGCCGGAGGGACCGCCGGGGCTGGAGGAGGTGCGCTTCGAAGGCATTGCTCGAGCCTGCAGGCGGCTTGCTATCGCATTCCCCATTTGTTATCTTGCTGTCAAAATGGAGGTTTCGTGACTGATGAAAGGTTTGATGCAGATAATCTTCGGCGATCGCAAGACGAGACTCATGAACCGTCTCGTCGACGAGATTGCGGCCGTCAAGGAATGGGCACAGCGGTACCGGGAGCTCGCCGAGGCCGATTTTCCCAAGAAAACGGAAGAGTTCGTCTCTCGCGTGCGGGAGGGAGAGACGCTCGATGCGATTCTGCCGGAGGCCTACGGTCTCGCCTATGAGGCGTGCCGGAGACTCGTCGGACGCACATGGGAGGTCGTCGGCCGTCCGACAGCGTGGGACATGGTTCCCTTTGACACGCAGATCGCCGGGGCGATCGTTCTTCATCAGGGCATAATATCGGAGATGGCGACGGGTGAGGGCAAGACGCTCGTCGCCACGATGCCGCTCTACCTCAATTCGCTCGCCAAGAAGGGTGCTCATCTCGTCACGGTGAACGACTACCTCGCGCGCCGCGACGCGGAATGGATGGGGGAGATCTACCGTTTCCTCGGCGTCACCGTCGGCTTCCTCCAGAACGAGATGGAGCCCGACGAGCGGCAGCGTGTATATGCGTGCGACATCACGTACGGCACGAACAACGAGTTCGGGTTCGATTATCTCCGAGACAACATGAGGCCGGGGAAACAGTACCAAGTGCAGCGGGGGTTCTTTTTCGCGATTGTCGATGAAGTGGACAGCGTACTCGTCGACGAGGCGCGCACACCGCTCATCATTTCGGGACCGGTCTCCGGCTCGGCCCTCGCCGAGAACTTCTCGTATCTCCGGAACCGGGTCGAGCTTCTCGTTCGCAAGCAGAAGCAAATGATCAACGACCTCATGACGAAGGTCGAGCGCGCCGAGGACACGGAGGGAGGGAACGACGATATCGGCGTGAATCTCCTCTTGGCGCAGCGGGGCGATCCGAAGAACAAGAAATTCACGAAGCTGCGGAAGCAGCCCGGCTATGAGCGGCTCATGCTCTCGACCGAGGCCGATTTCATGCGTGAGAAACGTCTCCACGAGTTCGACGAGCAGCTCTACTTCGTCATCGACGAGAAGGCGAACACGATCGACCTAACGGAGATGGGACGCAACAACCTGTCGCCGGAGGACCAGGAGCTCTTCGTTCTTCCCGACCTCTCGATCCAGATCAAAGAGATCGAGTCGGACGCCTCCCTCGAGCCGAAGGAGCGGGTGCGGAAGAAGGACGCCGCCTACCGGAAATACGCAGAGAAGACGGAGATCATCCACAATTTCTCGCAGCTGCTCAAGGCGTACGCCCTTTTCGAGAAGGATGTCGACTACGTCGTGCAGGACGGCCACGTTCTCATCGTTGACGAATTCACGGGGCGTCTCATGCCGGGGAGGCGGTTCAGCGAAGGCCTCCACCAGGCGCTCGAGGCGAAGGAGCGCGTCACGATCGAAGGCGAGACGCAGACGCTCGCCACGATCACGCTTCAGAACTACTTCAGGATGTATGCGAAGCTCGCCGGCATGACCGGCACGGCGGAGACGGAAGAGGAGGAGTTTCACAAGATATACAAGCTCGCCGTCGAGGTGATCCCGACCAACAGACCGGTGCGGCGCATCGACTACGACGACGTCATTTTCCGGACGAAGCGCGAGAAATACACCGCCATCATAAAGGAAATCAAACGAATCCACGAGCGCGGGCTCCCGATTCTCGTTGGAACGGTGTCGGTCGAGGTCTCGGAGACTCTGAGCAGGATGCTCACGCGCGAAGGAATCCAGCATAACGTGCTCAACGCAAAATACCATCAACGCGAGGCGGAAATCGTCGCCTTCGCGGGAAGGAAAGGCGTCGTCACGATCGCTACAAACATGGCGGGCCGCGGCACAGACATCAAGCTCGAGGCCGGCGTGGTTCAGTGCGAGCGCTGCTGTATCTTCTGCGAGACTCCCGACGAGTGCGCCTCCTGCTCGAATCCGAAGAAAAACGCCGCCGAGTGCCTGGCCGACGTTCCGTGCGGTCTCAATATCATCGGAACGGAGCGTCACGAGGCGCGCCGGATCGACCGGCAGCTCCGGGGGCGCGCCGGCCGCCAGGGGGATCCGGGGGCGTCGCGGTTCTTCATCTCCCTCGAGGATGAGCTTATGCGGCTCTTCGGATCCGAACGGATATCGGCGGTCATGGACCGGATCGGCGTCAAGGACGGTGAGGTCATCCAGCACCGCTTCATCACCCGGGCGATCGGGAACGCCCAGAAGCGCGTCGAGATGTACAACTTCGGCATCCGCAAACGCCTTCTCGAGTACGACGACGTCATGAACAAGCAGCGCGAGGTCATCTACGGACGGAGGAACCAGATCCTCGAAAGCGAGAATCTCGACGAGATCGTCATTCAGCTCATCGACAATACCGTCGCGGCGACACTCGACAAGTTCGCTCCCGAGAACGCGGAGCCGGACGACTGGGATCTCGATGCGGCCGCCGTCGAGCTCGAGAACCTGTTCCTCGTGTCGTTTGATTTCGCCGGTCTGTTCAAGGACAAGGGGGCCGATCTCAGGATTCTGTACGACCACTTCCGCGGCAAGGCGCTCGAGGCGTTCGAGCTGCGCAAATCGATAATCCCGCAGGAGATCAAGCAGAAATTCATGAGCTATATCATGCTTCAGAGCATCGATGAAAAGTGGATGGACCACCTGTACGAGCTCGACTACCTGCGCGAGGGGATACACCTGCGGTCCTACGCGCAGAAGGATCCGCTCATCGAGTACAAACAGGAAGCGTTTCAGATGTTCACCGCGATGGTCGACGACATCGACCGGTCGATTCTCCGCGCGCTCTTTCACGCGCGGTTCGACGCGGACCAGGAGGGACGCTCGCGGAGGAGACCCGATTCGGGCGTCGCGGTTCACCAGGTCGCGAACGCATACGGCTCGGCGGGCGTCCAGGCGGCGGGACCCTCCCCGCAGTCCGCCTCGCAGGGGGCTTCGGCGGGGATCGCCGCACCGAAGGCACAGCCCATCCGGTCGGCCCCCCGGGCCGGACGCAACGATCCGTGCCCGTGCGGGAGCGGCAAGAAATACAAAAAATGTTGCGGAAAGGGAGCGGGATAGCAATTATACTTGCGTCTTTTTGCGGCGAACTATCCGGAATGCGCCGCGGGATGGATCATGAGCGAGAAGATACGAGAGATTATCGACTACATAATGGATCTTGATCCCGGCGACCTCGGGGATCCCTCCCTCGTTCAAGACGAGTTGGAGGAGATGGGGTACTCCCTGTTCGAAATCAGGCAGGCGTTTCGGATGCTCGATTTCGGCTCCGATGTCACCGATCGAGCGCCCGTGAGCGGTTTGTGCGCGGGAAACCGAGTGCTGAGCGACTTCGAAAAGCACATGCTGTCGATACCCGCGCAAGGGTACCTTATCAGCCTCCACCGGCTCGGCTGGATCTCCGAGCTGCAGTTGAGCTCGATAATCGATAACGCCGCTCTCGAATTCGCCCCTCCAGTTTCGCTCGAGGAGCTGCGGGAGCTCGCATCCCGCTTCGTATCCGACCTGCCGGAAGACGACGTTCCCCCGGACGCCGCACGGCGCGACGGGCACGTTCATTGAGGAAGGAGTACCGTTGGATCAGGTTCTCGTCGTCGTTGAGTCGCCTGCCAAGGCTCGCACTATCAAGAAATATCTCGGCAAGGGCTACACGGTAAAGGCCTCCGTCGGCCATATCCGCGATCTGCCCGAGCGCGAGCTCGGCATCGATATCGACAACGGCTTCAAGCCGCACTACGTCGCGGTCAAGGGGAAGGGGAAGGTCCTGACCGAGCTTCGCCGCGAGGCCGCGAAGAGCTCCGCGATCTATCTGGCGACCGATATGGATCGCGAGGGAGAGGCTATCGCATGGCACCTCAAGGAGGTGCTCGAAGCTTCGAAACTCCCGATAAAGCGCATCATCTTCAACGAGATCACGAAGCATGCGCTCGAAGAGGCCGTGGCGAGCCCCCGCGACATCGACCTGGGCAAGGTGAACGCACAGCAGGCGCGCCGTATACTCGACCGCCTCGTCGGGTATCTCATCAGCCCGGTTCTCTGGAAGATATTCTATCGCGGACTGAGCGCGGGGCGCGTTCAGAGCGTCGGCCTGCGTCTCATCTGCGAGCGCGAAGGGGAGATCCGCAATTTCGTCGCGGTCGAGTACTGGACGATCGAAGGGATCCTCGCGACGGGCGGCGGGGACGAGTTCGCGGCGAGACTCTTCAAGATCGACGGCCGCAAGCCCGAAATCCCCGACAAGGCGGCCGCGGACGGGATCCTCGCGGCGATCAGGAGCGAATCGCTCGTCGTGGACGAGGTGAGCGACCGGGAGAAACTGCGCAATCCCCAGCCCCCCTTCATCACGAGCAGCCTGCAGCGCGAGGCTGCGGGGAGGCTCGGTTTTTCGGCCAAGAAGACGATGCTGGTCGCCCAGCAGCTCTACGAGGGGGTCGAGCTGGGTCCCGAGGGCTCCGTCGGGCTCATCAGCTACATGCGAACGGATTCGACGCGGGTGAGCGACGAGGCGTACCGGCAGGGCACGTCGTACCTGCAGGAAACGTTCGGGCCCGATATGGCGGCGCCGGGGAGGAAGAGCTTCAAGATGGCGAAGCGCGCGCAGGACGCACACGAGGCGATACGCCCGACCGATTGCTTCAGGACGCCCGAGGCGGTCGCGGCGCACCTCGGGAAGGATCAGCTCGCGCTCTACCGTCTCATCTGGCAGCGATTTCTCGCTTCGCTGGCGGCCCCGGCGGTCTATCGCGTGCGGGAGGTCGACATTGCGGCGGGCGCGCATTACCTCTTGCGGGCCAACGGCCGCATGCTCGTGAAGCCCGGGTTTCTCGCGATCATGCAGGATCAGAAAGAGGAGGAAAACGCGTGGCTTCCCGATCTGAACCGGGGGGAAAGCGTTTCTATACGAAGCCTCGAGGGGGCGCAGCATTTCACGGAGCCGCCTCCGCGATACACCGAGGCCTCGCTCATCAAGGAGCTCGAGGAGAAGGGGATCGGAAGGCCGAGCACGTACGCGACGATCCTCGGCGTTATCCAGGCCCGCGATTACGTCACGAAGAAGACCGCCACGCTCTATCCGACGGAGCTCGGCGAAAAAGTCTGGAAGACCCTCGACGGGCTCTTCAGGGATATC
>DATCCP010000023.1:0-5691 GCA_036511215.1 Candidatus Krumholzibacteriaceae bacterium | reverse complement strand
TTCATGAAGGGGCACTACCTCGGAAGCGGCCAGGCCCAGAAGGTGCTCGAGGAGGCGGGGCTCGACGGCGCGGGACAGTGGAAGGCCGTCAGGGACTACGCCCGCATGATGGCGCGGCGTAGAAAATAGCCCCCCGGGGTGCGGCAATGGAAAGGGAGCCGGAGCGTTTGCCCCGGCTCCCTTTTTTTGTCGCAGCCTGGCGCGTGCTACCGCTTCTCGGCCGGCAGGTCGCCGACCTTGTTCAGGCTCTTCGGGTTCTTCTGCATGAGGAACTCGACCGCCTTCTCGAGCTGCACGTCTCTGCCGGCCTTCTCCATGTCGGGCGGGCTCGGCACGAGGATATCCGGCTGGATGCCGTGGCTCTCGAGCTGCTGGCCCGTCTTGATGTCCCAGATGCCGATGAAGGCCTTGCGGACCTGGCCGCCGTCGATGAGCATGTGCGGCGTCACCGCGAGCACGTACCCGAGGGTCGGCATGCCGATGACCGTTCCGAGGCCGCGCGTCTTGAAGGCCGCGGGGAACACCTCGGCGTCCGAGAACGAGTATTCATTTATCATGACGACGAGGTCGCCGTAGAATCCCTCGCGCGGCCGGGCTTCGGGAGACTCGTTCCGCGCCCTCGTAACCTGGTACGGCCGCCGCTCGAGCATGTCGATGATCCGCTCATCGATATTTCCGCCGCCGTTATAGCGGACGTCGAGAATGATCGCGTCCTTGTAGCGCAGCTTCCCGAACTTCTCCTGAAACTCGACCAGCCCCGACATCGACATGTCGGCCAGATGCATGTAGCCGATCCGCCCGCCGCTCTTCTCGTCGACGTACTTCTCGTTCTTCATGACCCAGTCTTCGTACATGAGCTTGGCGTCCGAATAGATCGGCAGGAACGTCGTTTCGACAGCGCCTTTGAGCTCGGGTCTGGAGTTCGTCTTGATCGTGATCTTGTTCGCCGTCTTGTCGACGAGGTACTTGTTGAAGTCCTCCCCCGGCTGGAGCTCGTGCCCGTCGATCGCGAGAAGGTAGTCCCCTTCCTTCACCTTGACGTAGTCGTTCTCGAGGGGGGACTTGTCGCTGAGCGAGGCCTTGTCGGCGTGGTAGATCTTCTCGATGCGCGGGTACCCCGTTTTCTCGTCGAGAACGATCCTCGCGCCGAGGAAGCCCTCCGAAGCGTGCGGCACCTCGGGCGCATCGCCGCCGGTCACTCCCTGGTGCGAGGCGTTGAGCTCGCCCACCATCTCGGTGAGGAGCGCGTTGAGCTCGTCGCGCGTTTGCACGTATGGAACGAGGCTTCCATAGTAGTCCCTGATCTCGTCCCAGTTGACGCCGTGGAGCTTCGGATCGTAGAAGAGATATTTTTCGACGCGCCACGCCTCGTCGAAAATCTGCTTCCATTCGGCGGCGCGGTCGAGCTTCATCTTCGTGTGCTTCGCGAGGTCGTACTTCTCAGGCCGGTTCGCGGAGGCGGAATCGGCCTTCATGGCCGCGGCCGCTTTCGAGCCGACCTTCACGATATTGAAGTCGGAGCCGTCCCACGTTACGAGCTTCTCGCGGTTCCCGGCGATCCCGTACGTGCTGATCCCCGAGGCGATCTTCTCGTTCTTCAGCTTCTCCACGTCGAACATGTAGAGATCGTACGAGGGCCGGAAGAGGAACAGCCGCGGTCCCTGGACGAGATAGTAGTAGTACTTCTCCGTCGCCTGGATATTGTGAATGGCGAGGCCGCCCGTCTTCGGAACGCGCCTGATGCGGCTCTCGATATTCGTGAAGTCGATCTTGGTCTCGGCCTTCTTCTCTTTCTTGGCCTCCTCGGCGTTTTCCTTCTTCAGCTTCTCCTTGATGCTCGTGCTGTCCTCGGCGGGGGCGCCCGTCTCCTCGTCATCCTTGAACTCGAAGGGCGCCTTGTCCTCCGGAAGGAGGCTCAGGCGGGCCAGCGTCCGCGCGTTGCCGCCGATACGGTTCGTGAGGAGAAGAAGATACTTGCCGTCGGGGACGAAAACCGGCTCCGTGTCGTCCCCGAGGTCGGTCGTGATCTGATGATTCTCCCCCGTTTTCACGTTGTAGATGTAGATGTCCCGGTTCCGGTTGCGATCCCGGAGATCGTACGCGATCCAGGCGCCATCCGGAGACCACGAATAGCTCGAGATGTCGCCGTTCTCGCTCTTCGCGATGAGCTTGGGGGCGCCGCCCTCCTTGTCGAGGAGATACAGTGCGTTCTCCTCGGTCGTGTACAGCATCTTGTCGCTCAAGGGCGACCACATGAGGTACGTCTTGAAATGCCCGTTCGAGGTGAGCCTCTTTTCCTTCTCCTTCCCCATCTGGTCGACGAGGTAGACCTCGCAGTCCCCGCTCTTGTCGGAGACGTACGCGACCCACTTGCCGTCGGGGGACCACGCCGGGCTCACGTCTCGCGCGCCCGGCGACTCGGTGAGATTTCGCACGTCGCCGTGCTCGGCGGGCATCGTGTAGAGATCGCCGCGGGCCTCGAAGATGATGCGCTTCGCCGAAGGAGACACGTCGAAGCTGTTGATGGACTCCTTGGGGCTGATGTAGCTGATCATATTGTCCCGAGCGTCGAGCGGGGCGTAGACGACCACTTCGCGGGCCTCGCCCTTCCCCGTGTCGAGCACGTAAAGCCGGGCGTCGCGCTCGAAGACGATCTTCGTGCCATCCGCGCTCATCGACGGCCACGTGACGCCGTGCTTGTCGAAGCGCGTCACTTGCGCCGTCTGGCCGGAATCGAGATCGTAGTAGAAGATATTGTTGATGCCCCCTTCGCGGTCGGAGGCGAAGTAGATACGGTTAAGCGTCCACATCGGCCAGGCGTCGTTCCCTTCCCACGTCGTGATCTGCTTGTAGGCACCCGTCTTGAAATCGTAGATCCAGATGTCCTGGTTCATGCTCCCCTTGTACCGCTTCCACCACCAGAAGAGATTGGGATGGAGGTTGTACGCGATCTTCGTGCCGTCGGGGGAGTAGCAGGCGAAGCTCGCCTTGCCGAGCTCGAGCTCGACGGGGAGCCCGCCGCCCGCAGGCACGCGAAAGAGCTTCGTGAAGAAGCGGACGAAGGATTCCTGCGTCGACGCGAACAGGATGTCTTTTCCGTCGCGCGTCCAGCATACCGGATAGCCGCCGGCCGCGTTATAGGTCAGAAGCGACGGCTCTCCCGTTCCGTCGGCACGAATCGTGGAGATCGCGTTCGACCGCTCGTCGAGATCGCCGGAAAAGGCGATCAGCGTTCCGTCGGGAGAAAATTTCGGATAATCTTCCGTGCCCGTATGTACGGTGAGGCGCCGGGCCTGGCCGCCCTCCTCGGGCACCATCCAGAGGTCCCCCGCCCACGCGAAAACGATCCGCCCGTTGTTGATGTCGGGACGGCGCATGAGCCTGATCGGATCATTGCCCGTGCTCGAGATTGCTTCGTGTACCGCGGAGGCGAGGAAGGTGCACACGATCACGAGCGCGAAGAGAACAGTCTTTTTCATCACGAACCTTTCTTTCGAATGCGAGGAGGAGGCGGCCGTTCAGGCCGCCTCCTCCCTGATACATGTTCCGTCGGCCGGAACTAGCGGATGATAACCATCTTCCGGGTCTCTTCTCCCTTGCTCGTCGTGAGCTTGTAGAAGTAGACGCCGGTCGCGAGCTTGTCCGCCTTGAACCCAACCGTATACTTGCCCGCCTTGAGATCCTTGTTCATGACCGTTGCGACGAGCTTACCGGTCACGTCGTAGATGTTGAGACCGACGTGGCTGTCGCTCGCGATCGCGAACTCGATCGTCGTGGACGGGTTGAACGGGTTCGGATAGTTCTGGTTGAGCACGAACGGCAGGGTCTTCGGCGTCTCGGTGCCGGTCGCCGGCTGGTCCGTCCGATTCAGGATTCTGCCGTACTCGGTGCCGACCCAGAGAATGCCCGCGGCGCCCTGGTAGTAGAGGCCCTTGACGTCGTACGTCGGGGCAATCAGCGTCACAGGAATCGACGTCCACGAGGTGCCGCCGTTGGTCGTGTAGTAGCACATCTGGTCGGGACCGGTGACCCAGAGCCTGTTCGGCGTGTCGGAGGCGATTCTCCAGAGCTGGAGGGTAGCCGCCCACGGAACGGTCTGCACGGTCCAGGTGTGACCCGCGTCCGTCGTCTTGATGAGCGTTCCGTTCTCGCCGACCGCGTATGCGGTAGTGGCGTTGATCATGACGACGTTGTCAATGTCGACGGTCGTCGTAACGATGTTCGTCGTCCCGAGGGTCCAGTGGTATCCCCGGTCGCTCGTGTAGGCGACGTACCTGTCGTCGCCGGTGACGACGCCGATCGCCGGATTGTCCGGCGCGAATGCGACGCTGTTCCACTCGTTGTTCGTTCCCGCAAGCTGCGGAGTCCAAACGGCGTTCAGGGTCGCGCCGCCGTCCGTCGTCCTCCAGATGTACTCCTTGCGGTGGTTCGCGCCGTCATCCCGACAGCCGACCACGACGCCCGAATCCGGATCGAACCAGTGCATGCTGAAGTAAATCGAGAAGTTCGAGTTGACGTGATCGATCTGGGTCCACGTCTTGCCGGCGTCACCGGACTTGCAGAAATAGCCGTTCTTGCCGCAGGCATACATCACGTCATCATAGCCGTAGGCCCACCCGTTCGGCGGTAGCCAGGGGTTAATGACGTAATCGATGTCCTGGATCTCGGCGCCCCAGTTCTCGGGGGATATGACGCCCGGCGTCACGACCCCGGTGCTCGCGTCAATCTGGAAGTACGCCGATGAGACTCCCGCCGCAAAGACCTTCTTGGCGCCCACGCCGTCCACATCGACAAAGCCTTGCAGGGAGGTGCCCGGGTTGTACGAGTACGTCCATGTGACGCCCCGGTCAGTCGAGATGGCGATCAGACCGTTGTCTCCGACCCCGACGACCTTGTTCGTGCCCGGAAGGGCGCATGCGTCATTCAGGTTGTCCCAATAGAACGCCGGCAGCCTCGACCAGGTGGTTCCGAGATCGGTCGAATGAATCGCGATGTCGGCCGACGAGGCGCCCCCGCCGACGAGCATCGCTTCGCCGTCGTCGAACTTGGCGAAGTTGTACCCGTAGCCGTAGGTCTTCCAGGGATACGCCGCATCGGGGTTATTGAAGTTCGCGCCACCGTTCTTCGATACGACGATGATCGTGGGCTGCCCGCCGACGAGCGAACCCCATCCCCCCCCGACGGCGACCGTGTCGTTGATCGCTTTGATGCACTCGATATCGACCCTCGTGTACGGATAAGGGCCGAGGTTCGTCACGGAAGAGATCCAGTTGATCCCTCCGTCGTTCGTATACATGATCTGCGGCCCGCCGCTGTAACCGCCGTCCAATGACGCATACCCCTTGGTCGCGCTTATGAACGAGATATCGGTGCACTGATCGGTCGACGGGTTCGTCACGGTGGCGTTCGCCCAGGTCGTGCCGCCGTTGGTCGTCATGAAGATTTCGCACTTCACGTTGTCATTACCGCCGCCCATCCAGCCGTCCGTTCCGACGAAGCTTATGCCCATGATCGACTTCGTCGTGATGACGCCGCTCTGCGCGTGAACGGTCCAGGTCGAGCCGTCTGCCGTGGAGATGATGGTCCCCGCCGCACCGACGGCGAAGCCGTGCGTCGCGTCGGTGAAGAACACATCATTGAGCTGGTTCGTCGTCGGAGACGTCTGCTGAGCCCATGTCGTGCCCCCGTCGA